>JADFOU010000061.1 GCA_022562655.1 candidate division TA06 bacterium | reverse complement strand
ATTTAAAAAGGGAGGTCTTCTTCCTCCGTGCCTGATTCTGAAGGGCGTTCTGGAGAGGGTTCTGGAGAAGCCACCTCTTCCTCCCTTACGGCTCCCATCTTTTCAAGATTCTGGGCTCGAAAGGCTTGAATTTCAATTTTCGACCGCTTCTGACCTTCAGGAGTTTCCCACGAGCGGCTTTGAAGACTTCCTTCTACAAAGACGGGGCTCCCTTTGTGGAGAACCTCTCCCATCCGTTCAGCAAGTTCTCTCCAGACGACGACATCCACAAAGAGAGGATCTCCCTTTTTCCATTCTCCCGTCTCTCGGTCCTTGTAGTTCCGATCCGAAGCTATACTAAACCGACATAGGGCTGCCCCCTCGGGAGTATACCGTAATTCGGGGTCTCTTGTCAAGCGACCTATGAGAAGAACCTTATTGAGGGAGGGCAAACGAAGATCTGCCATTGAAAATCACCCCCTTTCTCTTTAAAAGTTTTCAATTCGATATTAGCATATTAAATGGATCATTGTTCATTTTCATTTTTTCAGCGATCCCCTCTCTCTGATAAGGGTTCTCTCTGGAGGGATCCTCCCTCACTTTTCGTGATCAGATGGCGGAGGAGACTCTCCTCATACTTGAAAGCCTCTGCCAATTTCTGAAGCACCACGGGATTACCAGAGAACCTTGTGATGAAATAAAACCCGTTTTTTTGTTTTTTAACAGGATAAGCAAGGGGCATTCTTCCCCACCGGTTCATCTCAAGAACCTCTCCCCCATTTTCCTGGATAGTCTCTTGAATCTTCCGAATTTTCTCCTCAAGAACTTGATCCTCTAAAGAAGAATCAAAGAGGAAGACACCATCATATTTTCTCACTTTTTTCACCCCCTATTTAAAAGAAATTCCAAACCACGAGATTTCACAGATTTCCACATGATTAATCTTCTCAGTGCTAATCTCGTGTAATCTGTGGTTGCAATTTGTATATTAATTTTTGAATTTGAAAAGTAGAATATCCCCATCCTGTACAAGATATTCTTTCCCCTCTGTTTTCAATGCCCCTTCCTCCTTGACCCGGGCCATTGAACCACAACGCTGGAAATCTTGAAAATGAATAACCTCGGCACGGATGAAGCCCTCTTCCATTTCGGAATGGACCTTCCCGGCAGCATGGTGAACTGAAGTCCCTCGTGGGATTGCCCATGCCTTAGTCTCCCGACCCTTGATGGTGAAGAAGGTCACCAGATCGAGAAGTTCATAACTCTTCCTGATCAATTCCACGAATCCCTTTCCGGAAAGACCCCATTCCTCCCGCATCTTTTTCCTCTCGTTGAGTTCCATTTCTGCCAGTTCCGATTCAATCTTGAGGGGAAAGGCCAGGGCTTGAGACTGGTGAATCCTGGCGAAATCATTGACCTGGAGAAATTCCTTGGAATTATCATGAGAATCTTCATCTATATTCAAAACATAGAGAGTGGGCTTTGTGGTAAGGAGGAAGTTCATTTTAAATTCGGCATTGCCGATTTCAAAATTTTCATTGGACCTCTCCCCCGTTGAAAGAGTCTCTTTGGCTTTTAATAAGAGTTCCCTCTCTTCCGAATTTTTTACCTTTGTGAATTTATCAATCCGCCGGTCGAGAGTTTCAAGGTCTGACAAGGCAAGTTCTGTATTGACCACCTCAATATCCCGTAAGGGATTGATGGATCCTTCGATGTGCACGACATCGGGATTTTGAAATCCCCTAACGAGATGGAGAATACAATCAACTTCCCGGATATGGGCGAGGAAGCGGTTTCCCAATCCCTCTCCTTTGCTGGCTCCTCTCACAAGGCCGGCGATATCTACAAACTCGATGGTGGCAAAGGTCAATTTTTCCGGCTGAAGGAGTTCGCCAAGCTTTTCGACCCGTTCATCGGGTACTGGTACGACCCCTATATTTTTGTCCGTGGTTGTGAATGGGTAGTTGGCTACTTCTGCCCTGGCCTTTGCCAGGGCGTTAAAGAGCGTAGATTTCCCAACATTGGGGAGACCAATAATTCCAATCTGCATAGTTGGTGATTGGTAATTGGTGATTGGTTAAGTTTAACCATTTAACGATTTAACTATTTAACCATCAATGGAAAAATCCTATGTGGTTATTGAGCAAAATGATCAAGGGAGCAAAAACCAAGGAGACCACCGTCATCAGCTTTAAGAGGATATTCATGGAGGGGGCAGCGGTGTCCTTGAAGGGGTCTCCTACGGTGTCTCCCACTACGGATGCCTTGTGGGGATCAGAACCCTTTCCACCCAGGTTTCCCTCCTCGATATATTTTTTTGCATTGTCCCAGGCGCCGCCGGCATTGGCCATGAAGATGGCAAGGGGGACTCCTACGACGAGACTTCCGGCTAAAAATCCACCCAGGGTTTGGGTACCGAAGAATATTCCAACAATGAGGGGGCTTGAAACCGCCAAGATGACGGGAAAGGTCATCTCCTTGAGGGCACCTCTTGTCGTAATGTCCACACACCGGGCATAATCAGGTTTGGCAGTCCCTTCCATGATCCCATCGATCTCTCTAAATTGACGGCGTACCTCCTCCACCACCAAAAAAGCAGAGCGACCTACGGCTCGTATGGTCGCTGAGGCGAAGAGAAAGGGAATGACTCCACCCACGAAAAGTCCCGCCATCACCCTTGCTTCCATCACATTAATATTTGTCAGATGGGCCGTTGTCATATACGTGGAAAAGAAGGCCAAGGCTGTAAGGGCAGCTGAACCAATGGCGAAACCCTTGGCAATGGCAGCCGTGGTATTCCCTGCAGCATCAAGGGAGTCCGTGATTTTCCGAACCTCGGGGCCGAGTTTTGCCATTTGTGCAATCCCCCCCGCGTTATCGGCGATGGGCCCATAGGCATCCACAGCGACAGTGATCCCACAGATGGAGAGCATACCGATGCCAGCCAGGGCAATGCCTAAAAACCCTGCCCCTTCCAATTGAACTTGGTACGCAATAAGAATGGCAAGGGCGATGACGATAACGGGAAGTACGGTGGAGGTCATCCCGGTAGAGAGGCCCGCAATGATATTGGTAGCGGATCCGGTCTTGGACGATTCCGCAATCTCCCGAATGGATCGCCCTGAGGTATAATGCTCCGCCACAAAACCGATGATGAGACCCGAGAGGATCCCCGATAGGATGGCAAAGAAGTATCGGAGTTCTCCGTGCCAGAAGAGAATCAGTGCGAGACTTCCCAGAATAAAGAGGAGGGCACTCACAATGGTTCCGTTCCTCAAGGCCCTCTGGGCATTCTCCTTCCCTCGGACGAAGAAGATGCCGAATAGGGAGGCAAGGACGCCAGTAGACGCCAAAAGGAAAATCAGAAGAATATCTCTCGTCTGTTGCAGTGCAGCGAGTACGATCCCTGCGATAATGACTCCCACGTAGGATTCAAAGAGGTCAGCCCCCATCCCTGCAACATCCCCTACATTATCTCCCACATTGTCTGCGATCGTGGCAGGGTTTCGAGGATCATCTTCAGGAATTCCAGCCTCTAGCTTCCCCACCAGATCCGCCCCCACATCCGCCGCTTTCGTATAGATCCCCCCACCAACCCGGGCAAAGAGGGCAACAGAACTGGCTCCGAAACTGAATCCCAGAAGGGGTCCCGCCGCTCCTATCATTCCACCTTCCATGAATTGAGCGTAGAGAAGATAGAGGAGGGAGAGAAAAAAAAGACCGAGCCCCACAACTGTGAGCCCCATGACCGAACCACCGGGAAAGGCGACGAGGAGAGCCTCGTTAAAACCGGTTTTGGCCGCTTCAGCGGTTCGGGTGTTTGCCCTTGTGGAGATCTGCATCCCGAAAAATCCGGCAGAAATTGAGGAGAAAGCGCCGAAGAGATAGGCAATGGCTGTAGCGAAAGCAAAGGATGGGCCTTTGGAAAAGAAGAGACCCAACCAGAGGAGAATAACACCGATGAGGACAAAAATGGCGACGACCTTATATTCCCGTTTGAGAAAGGCCATTGCCCCCTCGTGAATTGCATCGGAAATCTTTACCATCTCCTCCGTTCCCGGAGACTTCCTCATCACCCGAAGGGCCTGAAGGAAAGCAAAGAGAATCCCTAAAAGCCCGGTAAAAAGTGCTATAAGTATACCCGTCATGAAAAGCTGTGGCAGGTGGCAGGGGGCTGCTACTGCCTACTGCTTACTGCCTATCGCCACTTTTGAAATTGGGGTCGTTCACTGTGGACATCGCCTTTTCGACCCCTTCTTCGACAAAAAGAAGAACGGCATCCGCCGCCCTCTTGAGAATCTCCTCTATCTCTTTCTTTTCCGATGGAGTAAATTCCGACAGCACAAATTCCTCAAGCTCCTCTTCTTCCGGCCTTCCAATCCCAATGCGGAGTCTGGGGAATCGCTTCGTTCTTAACTGTTCGATGATGGACTCTAACCCATGATGTCCTCCTTCTCCCCCTCCCCTCCTCAATCGAATCCTTCCAAAATTTAGGTCACAATCATCACAGATAACGAGGAGATCTTCCGATAAGAGATCGTATGTCTGCGTCACATCCAATAGAGCCAAACCACTTCGATTCATGTAAGTGAGCGGTTTTACAATAAGAATCTCCTCGGTAGTTTTGGCTAAGAGAAATTTCCCTGCTCCTTTTTTGAATTTTGTCTTAAAACGTTGAGCAAGAGTCTCAACGACCCGGAACCCTAAATTGTGACGGGTCGATTCGTAGGACGGTCCAGGGTTTCCGAGTCCGCAGAGAATCTTCAACCTTTCTCTTCTCCCTCCTTCTTCTCCTTTTCCTTTTCCTCTTCCTCTTCCTTTCCAATCACCTCAGGCTCCTTTTCCTCTACTTCTTCTCCCTCTTCCGCGACAGGAGCGACGGCTTCCACCTTCGGAGGTGTGATGGTCAGGATGGTTTGTTCAGGATCTTCTTCGATGTCCAGGTTTGGGTTTTGCATTGCCAGATCTCTTACATGATAAGCATCCCCAATCTTTAAAGAGGAGACATCCAACCGAAACTCTTGAGGGATCTCCGCGGGGAGACAATGGATCTGAACAGTTCGAAGAAAATGTTCCAGGGTTCCCCCTTCATCCTTAACCCCCACAGCGTGTCCCTCGAGAACGATGGGTACCTCTACGGTGATCTTTTCATGCTCGTGGATCAGTTGGAAGTCCAGATGAAGGACCTCATCCGTAATGAAGTCCCGTTGAATCTCTTTGACGAGCGTCTTTCGGTGTGACCCTCCATCCATTTCCATAGAGAGGATGCTACTCTCATGTACAAGATGGAGGGAACTTTCTTCTACAGCTATGGGAAAGGTCTCCTCTCCATGACCATAGAGAATGGCAGGGATCCAACCTTCTTTCCGAAGCCTTTTTACAGCTTCCTTCCCGATTTCTTTTCTAACCTTTGTTTTTAAAGTGATTTCTTTCATGATTCCTCAGACAAAAAGGGTACTCACTGACTGCTCCGTGTGGATTCGGTGGATGGCTTCGCCCAAGAGATTTGATATGGTGAGAACTTGTAGAAATGCGTTTCTTTTCTCAGGATGAATGGAAATCGTATTGGTCACTATCATTTCTTCGATCTTTGATTCCTGGAGCTTTTCGGAAGCATTTCCGGAGAGAAGAGGGTGGGTGCAACAGGCGGTAATTTTCAGAGCCCCTTCCCTTTTGAGAGCTTCAGATGCCCCGATAATCGTACCGCCGGAGTCCACAATGTCATCGATGATGAGAGAATTCTTCCCTTTCACTTCACCCACCACATTCATCACCTCTGCAATATTCGGGGAAGGTCTCCTCTTATCAATGATCGCAATGGGAAGGTTTCCGAGTCTTTTTGCCATCGCCCTTGCCCGATTGACCCGTCCAGGATCTGGAGAGACGACCACCAAATCTTTCCTTTCAAAATCTTGAAGGTGTTCGATGAAGACAGGGGCTGCATAGAGGTGGTCTACGGGAATGTCGAAGAACCCTTGGATCTGCTCCACGTGAAGATCAATCGTGAGGATTCGATCTGCACCTGAGGATTCGAGGAGATTCGCGATGACTTTGGCTGAGATCGGCACCCTCGGTTTATCCTTCTTGTCCTGACGGGCGTATCCATAATAGGGGATGACCGCTGTGATTCGCTTTGCTGAAGACCGCCGCACTGCGTCTATCATCAAAAGAAGTTCGAAGAGATTCTCCGCAGGGGGAAAAGTGGATTGGACGATAAAGACATCACAACCCCGTACATTCTCTTCAATCTTAATCTGGATCTCCCCATCCGAGAAACGCCCCACAAAAGCCTTTCCCAGGGTGATTTGGAGTACATCACAGATCTCCTTTGCCAACTCCAGATTGGCATTTCCCGAGAAGACTTTCAAATTCTCTTCCATAAGTCGAGACAAATTCAGAAAAAGCTGGGGCGGGAGGATTCGAACCTCCGGTCCGGGATCCAAAGTCCCGTGGCTTGCCGCTTGCCCACGCCCCAAAGGTTAGCGGCAGTTGGCAGAGGTCCGCCTCAGGCGGACTCCTGCAACTGAGTCTTTATTCCTCTTTCGGCTCCCCGCTTTGATTGGACTCGCCGGTTTGTTCCAGTTCCTTCCGGTAGGCCTCCAATACAACCTCTTCGAGTTTTGACCTCATCTCCGTGTTGATAGGATGAGCCATATCCCGATGGCTTCCGTCTTTCATCTTCCTGGAAGGCATTGAGATAAAAAGCCCATTGGGCCCATCAATAACCTTTAGGCTCCGAACGACGAAGCAGTTGTCGAAGGTGACATTGGCAAAAGCCTTCAGTCTCTCTTCATCCCGGAGGGAAACCCTCACTTCAGTGATCTCCATCTTCTAAACCTCCCTTAGGGTCTTTGTGACCACAACGATGAATTCGGAATCCCCCTCGAAAATAACAGGCAGTGATCTCATTCTTTCCAACTTCCACTTCCTGTTATTTCCAAAGTGCGAGGCAATCCTCAGAGCCGAATCCCCATCTTCACAGATGCCGAAACATGAAGATCCACTCCCTGAAAGCGAAGCGCCGAGGGCGCCGTGGCAAAGCAGCCTCTCCTTCACCACTTTTAAAGCTGGACAATCCCGGAACATCACCTCCTCAAATGAGTTGTTGAGTTTTGAAGCGACTGTAGAAAGGTCTCCCTTCTCAATCGCTTCGACAAGTATCTTAAGAGATTGATGAGGTATTGTCAAGTCCAATTTTCGATAGGCCCAAGGTGTAGAGATCGGAAATCCTGGATAGACAATGACGAGCCAGAAGGGTAGAGGATGGGAAAGGGATTGGAGGGTCTCTCCTCTTCCAGTTGCCAGGGCAGTCCCCCCTTTCAGAAAAAAGGGGAGATCGGAACCGAGCTCTTTTGCAAGTTCCATAAGATCTCCATTGGATAGGGGGATTTGAAAGAGGTCTGAGAGTCCTTTCAGGACCGTTGCCCCATTGGAACTCCCTCCTCCCAACCCTCCCCCGATGGGAATCCTCTTTCGGATAAATATCTCCACACCCTCATGGAAATCCCCCTTTCTCCCTTTGCTTAAGGGGGGGAGGTAGGGGGATTTGAAGAGAAGGCGAGCTGCTTGGTAGACGAGGTTTCTTTCATCCGTAGGAAGGTTCGGGTGGTCCGTTCTGACCCGGATTCCCTCTCTGGATGGGGTGAGGATGATCTCGTCATAAAGGTCGACGGTAGTCAAGACAGTCTCAATCTCGTGATAGCCATCCTTCCGCTTTCCAAGAACCTGCAAACCGAGGTTCACCTTTCCATAGGATTTAAGTGTTAGACTCTTCATAGATTCCAAATAGCCCGATTCAGACCCCTGCTACTGATTTTTCATTTTGCATTTTGCATTTCTATAATTTCCCTCTCCACAAGATCTGAGATGATATGGCCTAACGTGATGTGGGCTTCTTGTATCCTCTGGACATCTTCTGAATGTACGATCAGGGTGAGATCAGCAAGATCCTTGAGAGGGCCTCCATCAAATCCGGTCAGGGCAACGGTTTTCATCCCCCATTGATTTGCGGTCTCCACCGCCTTCAAGATATTCGGCGACTTTCCACTCGTGCTGATGGCAATCAAGAGATCTCCTTTCTTCCCAAGGGCCTCTACCTGGCGGGAGAAGACCTTTTCAAACTCCCAATCATTGGAGATCGCAGTGAGAATGGAAGTATCGGTGGTGAGGGCAATGGCGGGAAGTCCCTTTCGCTCTTTGGACAATTTTCCGACCAGCTCACAGGCAATATGCTGGCTGTCGGCGGCACTCCCTCCATTTCCGCAGAGAAGAACCTTTCCCCCATTTTGAGTCGTCTCCAAAACCCATTGGGCGATCTTCAGTATCGCATCTATCTCAGTAAGGAGACTCTCTTTCACCTTTGCACTCTCTTGAAGGGTCTCCTTTACGAGGGTTTTTTTATCCATCTTGCACACTCTTTCTCATTACCATGTAATCGCCAAGAGCCTCCTCCCAGGACCGGATGGAGCAGCCTAAAACCCCCTGAAAGTGACTGTTGTCGAGGACGGAATAGGAAGGTCTCGTGGCTGGACGAGGGAATCTTTCGGTGTCCGTTTCTTCGAGCCGACAATTCGTCACCTCAGCCAATTCACAGGCTTTTCTTGCAAACTCAAACCAGGAGCAACTTCCGGAATTTGTCACGTGATAAACCCCGAAGGACCCGAGATCAATGAGTTTCTGGAGAGCCTCGGCAAGGTCAGGGGTATACGTGGGTGATCCAATCTGATCAGCGACAACCTGAAGAACTTCTCTCTCCTCTGCCAATTTCAGAATCGTGTCCACGAAGTTCTTCCCTGAAACTCCAAAGAGCCAAGAACTTCTCACAATATAGTAATCCTGAAGGATCTCCATGATTCTATTCTCTCCCTCCAGTTTTGACCTCCCATAGACATTGAGGGGATTGGGAGAGTCATTTTCTTTGTAGGGTTCTTTTTTCTCGCCATCAAAAAGATAGTCTGTGGAGAGATAGAGGATGGGAACTCTTGCCTTTCTCGCTCCGAGGGCGACATTTCTCGTGCCCTGTCCGTTCACCTCGAAGGCTTTCTCTGGGTTTTTTTCACATCCATCCACATCGGTATAGGCAGCCAGGTGGCAGACAAGATCCGGGGAATAGTTCTTAACCTTATCTACTGTTTCAGGTCGGGTGATATCCAGTTCATCTCTCCCAAGAGCAATGACTCGATGATTTTTAGAAAGAATCTGACAGAAGTCATTTCCCAAAAGCCCCTTCGAACCTGTCACCAGTATTACCATGAGTTCGGGATTCGTAATTCGTACCGAGTCACGAACCTTTTTGCTTTCGGGAGATGAAATTATTCACTTCCAGCAAGGCGTCCACTGACGCTCCAGCATCTCCCCACCAACCTTCGAGAATTTCAAAAGTCATTGTTCCCTTCTGGATATAGAGATTGTTCACATCTGTGATCTCTAATTCTCCCCGATGCGAGGGTTTGAGTTTACGGATGAAGTCGAAGACCTGGTTGTCATATAAATAGATTCCGGTCACAGCAAATTTCGATTTTATTTTCTTCGGTTTTTCCACTATTCGGATAACACGATCCCCATCCATTTCGGCTACACCGTAATCCTTTGGATT
>JADFOU010000060.1 GCA_022562655.1 candidate division TA06 bacterium | reverse complement strand
AATGGACTCCATATCCGCTTGGATGATGAGATTTTTTCCATCCTTGAATTCTTACATGTAAAACCCGGTAAAGGGGGAGCCTTCGTTCGGACGAAATTGAAGAACATACGAAATGGAGCGGTAGTGGAGAAGACATTCCGAGCAGGCATGAAGGTTGATAAGATTCGGTTGGAACGTCGTCCAATGCAATATCTTTATCGAGAGGGGGATCAGTACATCTTTATGGATCAAAGTAGTTATGAGCAGATCTCGCTATCCGAAAAGTTCATGGGAGATGGATTACGATTTTTGAAAGAGGCGATGAATGTAGAAATCCTCTTCGCTGAAGTGGAGGCTGTGGGTGTTGAATTTACGACCTTTGCTGAGTTAAAGGTGGTAGAGACAGACCCTGGGGTGAAGGGAAATACTGCTTCTGGAGGGACTAAGCCTGCCAAAGTGGAGACGGGTGCTGTAATCACTGTTCCCCTCTTTATTCAAGAAGGAGACACTGTGAAGATTGATACGCGGACAGGGGAATATATCGGGAGAGTCTAATATTGATTAAATGATTATAAGGTTAAATTTAATGAATCAACTTTTACGATCTAACCGATTTTTCAGATGAGAATTAGTGGAATCAAGAATCTCATCAAATTGGTGGAGGAGAGTGAGATTGCTGAGTTAGAGGTCTCTCGGTTTGGTACCCGCGTCCGTATCCGAAAAGTGGTGGATCAATCCAACGCCGGTGGAAAAGCCGACGCTCCTCCCTTGGCATCATTAGAACCCAAGATCGATAAAGAGAAAGAGGTTCCAACACGCAACGCAAATCATGTCCCCATTAAATCCCCTATGGTGGGCACATTTTATCGGGCTGCCGCTCCCGATGCTCCTCCCTATGTAGAGATAAACGACATCGTAAAACAAGGGCAGATTGTCTGCATCGTTGAAGCGATGAAGTTGATGAATGAGATCGAATCAGAAGTCTCGGGAAGGGTGGTAGAGATTCTGGTAAAGAATAAGACCCCAGTCGAATATGGGGAGGTTCTCTTTCATCTTGAACCAATTTAAAACAGGTGATTGGTTAAATAGCTAAATGGACAGCCTGAGCAGAATTGTACCAATCACCAGTTAACCCATTACCGAACCTATGGAACTCCGTGATCTCTTAGAGAAGATGGTGAAGGAGGATTCTTCAGACCTTCACCTTAAAGCAGGAATTCCTCCGGTCTGCCGAATTCATGGACGTCTCGAAACATTGGAGGGTCCCTCATTGAGTCCCGAAGATCTGAAGCAGATCGCCCTCCAATTGATGACCAAGCAGCAACAGGAAATTTTCTCCCGCAAGAAGGAACTGGACTTCTCCATCGGTATCCCGGGTCTCTCCCGCTTCCGTGTCAATCTCTATATGCAGAGAGGATCGGTAGCCGTCTCCATGCGGTCTATTCCATCCTCTGTGAAAAGTATTGAAGAGTTACAACTCCCATCGGTTCTGAAAGAGTTGGCCCTGAAACCCCGGGGACTTTTCCTTTGCACCGGGACAACAGGGAGTGGGAAGTCCACAACACTTGCGGCGATGGTGGAGCATATCAATGAAAACCTGAAGAGCCACATTATCACCATCGAGGATCCCATTGAGTTCACCTTCCGAGATCGAAAATCTATCATCAGTCAGAGAGAACTGGGCACGGATACTGAATCCTTTGCGACCGCCTTACGTTATGTCCTTCGTCAGGATCCGGATGTGATCCTCATCGGGGAGATCCGGGACCAGGAGACAATGGATGTTGCCCTGAAAGCGGCAGATACGGGTCATCTGGTCTTATCTACCCTCCATACGATGAATGCTACCGAGACGATCAATCGGATCATCTCCTTCTATCCCGCCCATCAGCAGCAGCATATCCGTGTCCTTCTTGCCGCTACTCTTGCTGGAGTCATCTGTCTCCGCCTTCTTCCTCAGGAAGATGGGAAGGGGAGGGTGCCGGCTGCAGAAGTCCTCATCTCCACCCCTACCATCAAAGAGTATCTCCTGGATCCCGTGAAGACACTCCTGATTCAAACCGCGATTGAAGAAGGGGTTACCCAATATCAGATGCAGACCTTCGACCAATCCATTATGAAACTCTATACGGAAGGGATCATCCGCCTGGAGGATGCTCTGACGAGCGTTTCCAATCCAGATGAGTTCAAACTCCGTCTCCGGGGAATCCAGGCGACGAGCGATCGAGGGTGGATGGGGAGTCGAGAGGTTGCCGGCAGTGGATAAGGATGTATTGGGTGGAGAGTGACGTCCCTTCAAAAAAACCCCAGCCTGCTTCAAAGTCCTTAATCCAAAATATCTCGATCGTTTTCTCAAGGAATATGAAAAGGAGAAGAAAGCCCTTGCTCCCTTCTACTCTTAGGTGAAAAAAATTCTCATCGCCAATCGGGGGGAGATCGCTCTTCGTATTAACCGAGCCTGTAAGGAGTTGGGAATCAGCACAGTGGCTGTCTTTTCAGAAGCGGATCGGGATTCCCTTCATGTTCGCTTCGCAGATGAGGCGGTCTGCATCGGTCCTCCGGAAAGCCGCGAGAGTTATCTCAACATCCCTCGAATCATTGCCGTTGCTGAGGTGACCAATGCGGATGGGATCCATCCAGGTTATGGTTTCCTTGCAGAGAACGCCCAATTTGCCGAGATCTGTGAGAGTTCTGGATTTTTCTTCATAGGACCTCCAGCGAAAGTAATTCGGAAAATGGGGGACAAAGTGTATGCAAGAGAGTTGATGAAAAGGGTGGGGATCCCTGTTCTTGAGGGAAGTGAGGGAGCCCTCGAGGATTTAGAATCGGGAAGAGAGATCTGTGAAGAGATCGGTTATCCAGTTATGCTGAAGGCGGCAGCTGGAGGAGGAGGGAAGGGGATGCGGATTGCAAGGAATTTGAAAGAGTTTGAGATAGGATATCGATTGGCACAAGCAGAGGCCCAAGCCGCTTTTGGGGATGGTCGTCTCTATGTGGAAAAATATATCGAAAACCCTCGCCATATCGAATTTCAAATTTTAGCCGATTCAAATGGAAATGTTCTCCATCTTTTTGAGCGGGAGTGCTCTATCCAGAGGAGACATCAGAAACTGGTGGAGGAGTCTCCCTCGTGCGTCCTCTCTCCAGATCTTCGGGAGGAGATGGGGGAGATGGCTGTGCGGGGAGCCAAAGAGGCTGGTTATGTAGGTGCAGGGACGATAGAATTTCTTCTCGATTCAGAGAGAAAGTTCTATTTTATGGAGATGAATGCCCGGATTCAAGTAGAACATCCGGTGACAGAGTGGGTCACTGGCGTGGATCTCATCAAGGCTCAGATCATGATCGCTTCCGGAGAGAAACTTCCCTTCAAGCAGAATCAATTGGATCTTAAGGGGCATGCGATGGAGTTTCGTATTAATGCGGAAGACCCTCACCGAGACTTTACTCCGAGCCCCGGAAAAGTGACAAGCCTCCACATTCCGGGAGGCCTAGGGCTCCGTGTGGACACTCATCTCTATACCGGTTACATCATCCCTCCATTCTATGACTCTTTGATTGCGAAAGTCATTGCCCATGGAAAGGACAGGATGGAGACCCTCAACCGATTGGAACGTGCCGTGGAGGAATTTATCTGTGAAGGGGTAAAGACGACAATTCCCTTTTTTAAGCGTCTTCTCCAGGATGAGAGTTTTCGTCGAGGGGAGATCCATACAGGTTTTATAGACGGATGGAAAGGCGAGTAACCCTATTGGATATGTTGAAGGGTCGGTTTGATTACGAGGTGAGGATGAGAATATTCATCCTCGTGATGGCCGGATTTCTCATTGTTGCTGAGCTGGGAATGTTCTCCCTCTTCAGACAGACAGAGGCCGCCCTGATTGATGAATTTGATAAACGCCTTTCCTTCACTGGCTTCTTGGCCAAAGAGGAGATCGAATCCGCCCTAACCCCACACCCCAAGGATTTCCTCTCCAAAGAGTGGATCACACCTCTCCAAAAACGATTGAAGACCCTCTCCCTTGCCTCCCAGTTTACTCGGATCTTCCTCATTGACACCAAGGGTCGTATCCTCCTTGACTCCCATGATCCAGAGACCTATCTCAGGGAGAGGTACGATTGGGAGGAGGGGCTGGAGGGGTACAGATCCGGAATAGAAGAACTCAAAGGGGAACCCCTCACCCTCTCCTTAGAGGGCTCTCGGGTTTATTTTCTCCCCGTTCAAGTGGAGAAGGGAGTTCCTTGGGTCATCGGCGTTCGCTCCGATGCCTCTTTCCTCACCATCGTTAATAGGCTCTCCCGTTTCAATCTATTGATGAAAGGAGCTGGATTGGCTCTCGTCCTGATTCTGGCTTTTCTCTTTATCGCATCAATCCTGAAGCCCTATCGAAGGATGCGAGCAGCTGCTTTGGGAGTGGGTGAGATGGGAAAAGAGGAGGAGGAATCCACTTTTGTTGTGAGAACCTTTGAAAAGGTGATCGAGGAGTTGAAGAAGAAAGAGGCAATCCTGAGGGAACGCTATGCGGAAGAACAGAAAAGGGCTCAAAGTTTAGAAGACTACAATTTGTATATCCTTTCTTCAGTGACCAGTGGTATCATCGGGGTGGACCGGGAGGGACAAATCACCTGTTTTAACCGTGCCGCCTCACAAATTTTGGGTTTGGATGGGGAGGGGATGCTGGGTCGTCCTTACCGAGAGGTTTTGGGAAAGAATGAACTCGCCCGAATTCTTCGAGAGGCGGTTGAGGAGAAGAGAACTTGTTCCCGTCGAGAAGTCTCACTTTCCGATGAAAGGGGGTGGGTGGGGGCCACTTCATCCCTCCTCGAAGACTCCTATGGTGCCTTCCAAGGTGCCACCCTCCTCTTCACGGACATCACTCGGATCAAGGGGCTTGAAGCGGAGATCCGCTTGAAAGAGCGATTGGCCTCTCTCGGAGAGATGTCTGCGGGGATTGCCCACGAGTTCAAAAACTCACTGGGAACCATCATCGGCTTTGCCCATCTCCTTCAGAAAAAGGAGAAACAGTCAGACGAAGGCGGTGCGAAGCACAAAGGAAGGAGAGAGAAGAAAGAGGAAATCGTCAATCAGATCTTGAAAGAATCTGTAGCACTGAACGACGTGGTGAATCATTTTCTTGATTTTGCAAGACCGACTCATCTTCATCTCGAAGAGGTGGATGTGAATCAACTTGTGAGAGAATGCTGTCAGCTCGATTCGGTAGAACCCACGGGGGCGGATCTTCCTATGGTGGATGCCTTTCCATTGGATCTGCACATCGAGGACGGGCTGCCTTTTATTGAGGGAGATCGGGGACTCCTGAAAAGGGTTCTTTTCAATCTGGTTCAGAATGCGAAAGAGGCGATGCCCAATGGTGGATCCCTCACCCTAAGGACAAGGACTATTTCCCGAGCCTCTGCAGTCGAAATCACTTGTGAAGATACAGGATTCGGAATTTCAAAAGAGAATTTGAAACAGGTCTTCACCCCCTTCTACTCCACACGAGAAGGAGGAGTGGGTCTGGGGTTAAGTCTTGTCCATAAGATCATTACCGCTCATCAAGGGAAGATCAGAATTGAAAGCCAGGTGGGTAAGGGGACGAAGGTGACTATTGAGTTACCCATTAAGAATGGTTAAATGGTTAGATAGAGTTTTGTGGTTAATTTGAATCAATCACTATTTTACCAATTACCATTTAACCGATTTTCCAATGGAGAGAATTCTTATCGTTGAGGATAAAGACTCATTTCGCCAGATGCTCGAGGAGAGTCTGGTGGAAGAGGGGTATAGGGTCGTAGGGGTGAAAGATGGGCGTCAGGGGCTTGAGGAGGCACGAAGGAACCACTTCAATGTTGCCCTTGTGGATTTGAAATTGCCCAAGGGGGATGGGATTGAAGTCTTGAAAAAGATCAAAGCCATTGATTCCCTCATCACCGTCATCCTGATGACTGCGTACGGGACCATTGGAAAGGCCGTACAGGCGATGAAAGAGGGGGCTTATGACTTTCTGGAGAAACCCTTTGAGATGGATCGTCTTCTCCTTCTCATTGAGCGTTCCCTGGAAGAGAGCCGTCTGTATCGTGAGAATCTCCTCTTGAAGGAAGTTCTGGGGGAACAGATGCAGGCTCCCAAGATTTTGGGGCAGAGTGCGCTGATGAAGGAAGCCGCAGCCCTCGCACAAAAGGTGGCACGGGGGGACGCCACCGTTCTTCTCCTTGGGGAGACGGGAACCGGGAAAGAGCTCTTTGCCCGGGCGATTCACGCCATGTCAAAAAGGAAAGATTTTCTTCTCGTAGCGATCAACTGTTCCGCTATTCCTGCCGGACTTTTGGAGAATGAACTCTTTGGGTCAGAGAAGGGAGCCTTTACAGGAGCCTATATCCGAAAACGTGGGAAGTTTGAATTGGCTCACCGGGGAACCCTCTTTTTAGATGAGATAGGGGAGCTTTCAACTGAATTGCAGGCGAAACTCCTTCGGGTTTTAGAGTTAGGTTACTTTGAGCGGCTGGGTGGGACAGAGACGCTTCAAGTGGACGTTCGTTTGATTGCGGCAACCAATAAGGATCTCAAAAAGGCAATGGCGGAGGGGACCTTCCGAGAGGATCTCTACTACCGTCTCTCCGTTTTTCCCATCCAACTCCCCCCCTTAAGGGAGAGACCCGAGGATATTCCCCTTTTTGCCGCCCATTTCTTAGAGAAGTACAGGAAGGAGCTCAATAAAGGGAATATCACCTTCACAAGCGAGGCGATGGGACTCTTACAAAGATATTCATGGCCTGGTAATGTCCGGGAGTTGGAGAATGCTATAGAGAGGGCGATCCTTCTCTCGGAATCGGACAGGGTTCTTCCCGAACATCTGGGTATCACCCAAAGAGATCTGGATCTATATGAGATGGCTCCCAAAGAGAGCCTGCGGGCCTCTGGAGCCTGGGGTCAAAGGGTGGTTGAGGCTCGCCTGATACGGGAAACCCTGAAACGTACGAGAGGGAATAAAAGAAAGGCAGCCAAAGAGCTTCAGGTATCCTACAAGACCCTTTTTAATAAGATCAAAGCCTACAAAATTGAAAAAACTGAGTAAAGAATTACACATATGGCACCTTTTTGACACAATTTCACTGTGTTATAGAGCCCCTCTCTAACTCTAACTGTCTTATTTTTCTAAAGTTATCTATTAGAGGGGGGTGGCACACTTTTTGATGACATAAAAAGGTGGAGGTAGAATGAATCAAGAGAAAAAGTGGGGGTTTTCGGCCATTGAAGTTATGGTGGTCATGGGTATCCTGGCCACACTGTTTGCCATTGGAGTCCCCTTCTATAGGAACTTTCGTCCCCGTCTCATCCTCAATCAAGCGGCGGCACAGGTCCGCAGTGACCTGATGCTGAGCCGACAGAGGGCTGTGACGACCTCAAAATCCTATCTGTTCGAATTCGACACCGGAACACAGAACTACGAATTATTCAGGGTCGAGGGGAATGATACCCTCTCCTTAGGGGAGAGGAGCCTTCCCGCCAGAATCGAAATGGTAGGGGATGGGTCTTTGCCAGACATCTTGACCTTCTATCCCAATGGAATCACAAATGGACAAGGTCGCCTTTTTCTCATCCATACGGCGACGAACGATACAGTCCGGGTGATTGTCACCCGGGCAGGGTTTATAAGATTTGAACAGAGATGAAAGAGAGTGGGTTCTCCTTACTCGAGCTACTCATTACCGTGGTTATCCTCTCCATTGGATTGATGGCCCTGTCGGGAATCTTTCCCATGGGGTCTCGTTCACGCCTTAAGGCAGAGAATATGACCCGGGCGATGGAACTGGCTGAACAGAAGATGGAGAAACTCCGGGTGATGGGGTATGAGGAGATCAGGGAGTATCCACCGGAAACGTCGATCTACGATACTGTGGGGAACTATACCCGGTGGTGGAGCTATTCTATTACCTCATCATGGAATGAAGATGAGAACGCCTTCTTTGTCATCTTGGTGGATTCAGTGAGTTACCCATTCCCGGGAGGAAGAGAGGTCATTGCCTTGAAGACCCATATCACTCCAGCCTTGCACTAAAATGAAGAAAGAGAGAGGGTTTACTCTGGTTGAGGTTCTCGTCTCCCTTGCCATCTTTGGGATCATCATGTCCATTCTGGTCAGCATGTTGGTGAGAACTCAGAATGCGGCGAGGGTGAATGAACTTATTATCGAGGCACAGCAGAACACCCGAGTGGTGAATGATTATCTCTCCAGATATCTTCGATCCTCCGGCTACGGTCGAGACCTCGAAGAAGGGCAACGTGCCATCGTTTATGCCGCCCCTTTCCAGATTTTATTCAACGCTAATTTTGATAGTGACCAAACGGATCCTCGGGATGCCTATGACCCGGATTTGTCTCCCACGATTACTGCCTTATATGATCCTGATACCGTATTTGGACGTGGAGCGGAGACGATTGTCCTGGGATTGGATGTCAATCTGGATGGAGCAGTGGATGATTCGGATATGACTTCCGGTGCCCTCGCCACCTCCAACCCCAATGACTTTATGGTGGTGATGCAGGCTTATGGCTCTGATGGAACCGACAACGGGGGAGATACGGTGGAGATTGCCCTCATAAGAGGTCCGTGGGAAAACGGAGCTTATAATCCCTCCGTTGTTGCTCCTCTCTTCCAGTATTGGATCGATATGGATGGCGATGGGACAGTGGATGAGCTTTGGGGAGATGTCAATGGGAATGATAGCCTTGATGTGAGTGAGTACAGTACTGTTCAACCCATTACCATCGCTGATTCCCTCGGCATCGATCCCAAGAGACCCATTCTCGATCTCATTCGAGAGGTGACCCTCATGGTGACGGGAGAGACCCCTGCGAGGGACCGGGGGTATGATTTCAATAACGGCTTCCGTACTGTGAAGATGGCCTCAGGTATTGATGTAACGCGGAATGACCCTCCCTTCTATGCCAGCGCCACGCGTCGGGATGTTGTGGGAAGGGTCTACTGGGACACTGGAAGCGAAATCATTGGATTTGGAGATGCCCCGGTCTCCATAACCTCCTATAACCCGGCTACAGATACTGTCGGTGTGGCTCGATCCTTGAGCACAGGCTCATTCCACTTCTTTGTCCCACCCGATACCTATGAAGTCCTACTGAACTCTATACCCTATCATTCCATTCTGTCGACAAACCCTCAAATTGTGTATGTGGCAAAGCAGTTTTCCGATACGGTGGAGTTTGAGGTCTCTCCACTGGATACCATCGGTTTTATTGAGGGATGGGTCTATATCGACAGGAATGGGAATCGAGAATGGAATGCTGCGACGGAGAAAACGATGGCGGGTGTTGTCCTTTTGATTAAGACCTGGGACATCACCCATACCTTCATTGACAGTGTCTATAAAACAAAGACCAATCCAGATGGGTTTTACCATTTTACCTTGCCGGGGGATCCTTTTGGAGATCCCAGGGATACCCTCCGGGTCCAGCCTCCGTTAATGTGGGCTGCCACAGATACCTTCTGGGAGAAGAGCCCTGGAGATACCTTGTTTGGAGAGATCGTCATTAACATCCCCATGAGTCTGGGAGCAGACACAATCAATTTCGGTCTTTACGACATTCGATGGGACTCGATTAACCCTGTTGTCGTCGTGACCCATCTGGATGGGATTCCCATTCCCCCTTGCCCGGCCACTATTGCCCAGGACGACACGGTGCCCATATGGTGGAGGACGACGGACCTCCTGCGGGATCTGGC
>JADFOU010000059.1 GCA_022562655.1 candidate division TA06 bacterium | reverse complement strand
TCTCCAGTACCCGGCCCAAGGAAAATACCCCGACGCCGATCAGCGCGAGCACAATCTCCTCGGCCATCGAATAATTCTTCATGATACCCACAAAAAGGGCATAGCCCACATCTGCGATCCCTACCGCTTGGAGAACTTTAGCTACGTAGAACATCAGATATTGAACCAGGGAGTTACCAAGATATATTTCACGTTAAAGGCAAGCCTTAAGAACATTTTGGCAGGAAGGGCAAGCATTGTGATAAAGAGAAAGGCCGTGATGGCAAAGCGAACCATCCCCCACCGCTCTAAAAACTCCTTCCCTTTGACTCGCCGAATCCAAAGGTAAAAGGCAAGGGTGCTGACCACAAAGTACCCTACCACCACCAAACCACCGAAGACTGAAGACCATAAATAGTCCCGGAACCCAAAGAGATAAGGCAGGTCCACGTTGGTCAATGCAACGACCTTATGGGGATCCCACCGCTGCCATGGCCAAAAGAGATTCCACCCCGGTCCGCGAAAAAACGTTCCGATAATGATCATGCTCACCCAAAGAACGTGAAAGCCTAAAATGAAGGTCAGGATCTCGTATTTTCTGTCTTTGAAGGTGTAATAACCATTCCCTTTCGGATTGATGTCGATGAAAGGAATCATCATGAGACCCACGATGATGAGAGTGGGTAGCACGACTCCCGCATGCCACGGGTCAAAATAGACCAACATCTCCTGGAGACCCAGAAAGTACCAAGGGGCCTTGGACGGATTGGGCGTTCGGGTAGGGTTAGCTGGCTCTTCGAGGGGGGCATCAATCACCACGGCCCATATGATCAAAACCACCATCACAAAGATGGTGAGCAGAAACTCCATGCGCACCAGATGCGGCCATGTGTAGATCTTATCATCCACCATGGAAGGTTTCCGCTTTTCTTGAGCAGTCTCAGCCATTCTCCTTACTCCTTCGCCCGTTTAACCCTTAATCCTTATCTTATTATAAGGAGGGCCCGGAGAAACTGTCTCTTCGAATGCGCCAAAAATGGATCGCCATCAGCAGACTGGCAACTAGGGGGATGAAGATGCAGTGAAGAATATAAAAACGGAGCAATGTATGGGGTCCGATCTCCCCGCCCCCAAACAGAAACGCACGAGCATCGTAGATGGGATTGGCGCCGACAAATTCTGCGAAAGGTCCCTCATGCCCTAGAAAGGGCGAAGCCCGCGCCATGTTGGAGCCCACCGTTACGGCCCAAATGGAGAGCTGATCCCAAGGTAACAGGTAACCGGTAAAGCTCAGCAGAAGGGTCAGGACCAGGAGGAGAACCCCTATAATCCAGTTAAATTCTCGCGGGGGCTTATAAGAACCCGTAAGAAAAACACGGAACATATGGAGCCAGACACAGATCACCATCCCATGGGCCGCCCACCGGTGCATATTCCGGATGAGGGGTCCGAAGGGGACATCATGCATGAGATACTTCATATCCTGATAGGCATATTCCGCTGTGGGACGGTAGTAGAGCATCAGAAAGATCCCCGTTGCTACAGTGACAAGGAACATCGTAAAGGTAATCCCCCCCATCCCCCAGGTGAAACTGAGACGCAAGGCATGGCGGGGAATCCTGACCGGATGGAGGTGGAGGAAGACGTTCCCCATGATCATGAGAGCCCGATTTCTGGGCGTATCCTCGTACCCGTGGCGGAAGATGGATTTCCATACCTCTGACTCCATCATCTTCTTCTTGAGATCTGGTATTTTCATTGTTTAATATGTCGTTATCCGTTTCTTTTCATTGACTGCGATGGTCACTGCGCTCCGTCGCCGAAGTTTTGAAGCGTAGGCGACTACTGCTACTGGTCTATGTGGTGTAGGAGAGAAAGGCCTCGGGCTTATCCCATTCCCCCTTCTCAGACAAAAATTTATTGCTCCGGTCTACTATGATCTGTCCATCCTCTGCCAGGATGATCTTGAAGCGTTCCAGGGGACGAGGGGCAGGGCCCTCATAATTTTTCCCAGATCTCCGGAACCCGCTGCCATGACAGGGACATTTGAATTTATCCTCTGCATTGAGCCAGATAGGGGTACAGCCTAAATGGGTGCAGATGGCTGAGAGGGCATAAAAACCCGCCTCTGTTCTAATGATCCAAACTCGATAGTCTTTTTTCCACCTATCGCTGACCGTGTTGACCGGATACTCATCCGGAAAACCTGCCTTGAAAACAGGCGAGGGTTCAAAGAGAACTCTGGGAAAAAAATAACGGAGAACTCCCAAGAGGGACCCCCCGACACTCAAGAGGAACCCACCCCACCCCATCTTGGTAAGAAAATCCCTCCGTCCTAACCAAATCCCCTTTTTTTCCTTCTTGTCCACCATTCGGATTCACCGCTTTTGTGAGTTTCTCATAGCCTCTCCACACCTGTGAGTTCTCATCGCAATTTTAGGAAAAGCGAAGGTCAACGACTTCGTGAAAAAAGACACAAACTTGGTCAAAAAAATATAAGGATTAGCCTCATTATAAATGCACACCCTTCTCCTTGTCAAGACCTTTTTTATCCGCGAATTCAACTTATTTTCAGCTTGAACTTTCCCTTAATTTATGGTAATTAGTAATTGGTAATTGGTTAAATTTAACCGATTAACGATTTAACCATTTATCGACTTTCCAATGATCTATCTCGATCACAATGCCACGACACCCGTAGATCAGAGGGTGATTGAGGTCATGGAACCTTATTTCCGGGAGACCTTCGGGAATCCCTCCAGTGGTCACCAAATCGGTCAAAAAGCCAGGGAGGGGATGGAAAGGAGCCGAATCCAGGTTGCCTCCTTCCTGGGCTGTGGATCGGAGGAAGTGATATTCACTTCTAGTGGAACAGAATCGGATAATCTCGCGATTAAGGGGTTTGCCCTTGCCTATAAAGACCAGGGGGATCACATCATCACTTCCAAAATTGAGCACGAAGCTGTCCTCAACTCCTGCAAAAAACTGGAGGGTTTGGGCTTCCGAGTAACCTATCTCTCTGTAGACAAAATGGGTCGTGTAGATCCAGGGGAGGTGAAGAAAGAGATCGCTGAGGGAACCCTACTCATCTCCATCATGTACGCCAATAATGAAGTCGGTACGATCCAGCCCCTCCAGGAGATTGGAAAGACAGCCAAAGAACGGTCCATCGCCTTCCATACCGATGCGGTTCAGGCGGTTGGGAAGATTGAGTCAAAGGTGAATGTGATCGGGTGTGATCTCCTCTCTCTTTCCGCTCATAAAATCTATGGACCGAAAGGGGTAGGGGCTCTCTATATCCGGAAGGGATTCTCCCTGTCTCCCCTACTCCATGGCGGTCCCCATGAGAGGAGGCTGAGAGCAGGGACGGAGAATGTGCCGGGAATTGTCGGACTCGGAAAGGCCTGTGAGATTGCTTCGATGGAGATGGAGGAGGAGGGAAAGAGGCTCAGGAGTTTACGGAATCGGATTCTGGAGGGTTTGAAGAAAGATGGGGTGAAATTCACCCTCAATACTCCTGTGGACGATCCTGAGGAGTCCCTTCCCGGAACCCTCAATATCTCCTTTGCTGGGATCGAAGGAGAGGCTTTGCTTCAAGCCTTAGATCTCGAAGGGATCTCTGTCTCCACCGGCTCCGCCTGTGAGTCCGGCTCCATTGACCCCTCCCATGTCCTCTTTGCGATGGGGATATCAAGAATGGTGGCAAAGGGAGCCATCCGTATAAGTCTGGGTCGTGGGAATACCCAGGAGGAGATCGATAAAGTCATCGAAATACTTCCTAAATTAGTTAAGAGGCTAATCAGTTGATAATAGTTGGTAAGTAGATATCTTTGGCAAATGGGAATGACGGTTTTATCGGCTGATGTAAAACTGGACTATTGTCTCACCGCAAGGGAATTCACCCAGACTCGAAAGATGACAGTGATGCAATAGGAAAAAACAGTAGCAGTTGCAGGTGGCAGTGGCAGGGGGTAACGGCAGTAGACAGTAGGTGGAAGTTAGTAGGTAGGGAAAACCAAAAGCAGACGATAAACTTTAGACCTTTGACTCTACGCTTTAGACTACAGTCTGATCTCTGACAGAAGCCCTTTGGGAACGACTCCCGGAGGGTTTCTGTTATTTTATGGACTTCCTACTCGATTGATCAGTGCGAGTGATTAGACTTGACTTGAAAGATTCCATTGAGTAAAATATGAAAAGCGGTGATTGGTGATTCGTTAAATTGTTAAATTATTGAATTTCGATTTACCAGCTACCCGTTACCAATAACCAATCCTCTATGAAGATTGCGAATAGTGTTCTGGATCTTTTGGGTTCTACCCCCATGGTCCTTCTCAATCGAGTTGTGGAACCCGAGTCCGCTACGGTCCTCGCAAAATGTGAATTTATGGGACCCGGAGGGAGTGTGAAGGATCGGATCGGACCCTTTATGATTGAGGAGGCGGAACGGAAAGGGATTTTGAAACCCGGGGGTACGCTTGTGGAGCCCACTTCTGGAAACACTGGTGTGGGACTTGCCCTTGTGGCTGCTGTGAAGGGTTATCGGATCATCTTCACGATGCCCGATAAGGTCTCCAAGGAGAAGATCGCCCTGCTGGAGGCCTTTGGGGCAGAAGTGGTCATCTGTCCAACAGAGGTGGATCCGAGTGATCCGAGAAGTTATTACCGGGTGGCAGATCGGATCGCAAAAGAGTCTCCTAATACCTACTGCCCGAACCAATACGCCAATCCTGGGAATCCCATCGCCCACTACAAGACGACAGGGCCCGAGATCTGGGAGCAGACCGATGGGAAATTGGACGCCTTCGTGGTTACCTTAGGAACCGGTGGGACGGTTAGCGGGATTGCGAAATTTTTGAAGGAGAAAAACCCGAAGATCCAAATCATCGGGGTTGATCCAGAAGGGTCTATCTACCATGAGAAATTTTATGGCACGGACGGGGAGATTCATCAATATAAGGTAGAAGGGATCGGAGAGGATTTTATGCCGGGTACGATGGATCTCTCTCTGATTGATGAGATCCTGGTCGTGAATGACCAGGATTCTTTTATTATGGCAAGACGTCTGGTCAAAGAAGAGGGACTTCTGGCAGGGGGATCTTCAGGTACAGCCGTTTGGGGAGCCGTGAAGGTCGCAAAACGGATGGGTTCAGGAAGGGTGGTGGTCACCCTTCTTCCGGATACGGGGAGGGCGTATCTCTCAAAGGTCTTCTCCGATGAGTGGATGCGGGAGAATCGATTCATCGCATACCCCATTCCTGAAAGGATACTAAAACTCCGAGAAATTTATGATAAGACCGCCCTTGAATATGACCGCCTCATCACCCCTTCTCGGATGGCTCAGTTCCTCACCCTTGAAAGGGAACTCCACCTTGAAGGGAATGAAGAGGTATTAGAAGTGGGCAGCGGACCGGGGGATCTTGCGATAGAACTCGCCCGGCACATAGGGGGTGGACAGGTATTGGGAATTGATGTTTCGGACCGTATGGTGGATCTGTCTATCGAGAAGGCGAAACGAATTGGGGTAGTGAATGTAAAATTTGAGGTGGGAGATGGTTTGAGGCTTCGGTTTGGAAATGAGAGTTTTGATATTGTCGTCTCCAGTGGAACCCTCTCCTGGATTCCCTCTCCTGTCCAATTTTTGAAGGAGAGTCACAGGGTTCTCAAAAAGGGAGGGAGACTTGGACTGATTTTTGGCTGTCCTGAGAATTACAAGGAATTTTATCAGGCCCTTCAAGCAGTTATTGACAGATACAGGGAGGATTACGGAAAGACAACAGCGCAAGAGGCCGTAGGGGTGAGGGAATTTGAAGAATGGGAGATGGTGGAACTTCTCCGTTCTAACGCTTTTGAGGTTGACCGAAAATTGAACATGATCCTTAAAGAGCCTATTTCCCCTCAACTCTATCTGGATCGAATGAACACCTATACGAATGAGGATTACATTCTTGTTCCTCCTGAAAAACGAGATGAATTTCGAAAGGAACTCCTTCAGGAATTAAAAAGGACAGGAGATGGTCTTGTCTCAACGGAGTCCACTACTATTCTGATTGCAAAGAAGAGATGAAAAAGGCAGACGATAGACTGTGGACAATAGACAGTAGACTAAAGTCCAAAGTCCAAAGTCAAAAGTCTAAAGTCAGGAGTCAGGAAAAATGGGGATTTTCGACCCTGGCGATTCATGGGGGGGTTGAGCCAGACCCTCTCACTGGAGCTGTAGTCACCCCTATATACCAAACATCTACTTATGTCCAGACAGGTCCCGGGGAGGCGAAAGGATATGAATATTCACGAACCAGTAACCCAACCCGTACAGTCCTCGAGAAGAATCTCGCTTTTCTGGAAGGAGGGGTAGGCGCCCTTTCATTCGCCTCCGGGATGTCAGCCATCTCCTGCGTGATGAACCTCCTCAAGTCAGGGGATCATGTGGTTGTCTCTGAGGATGTCTATGGGGGGACTTATCGCCTCTTCACTCAGGTCTTAAAGGATTATCGTCTCGATTTCACCTTTACGGACACTTCCGATCTCGGGAAGGTGAAGAAGGCTTTGAAGCCCGAGACTCGGATGATCTGGATTGAGACCCCTACAAACCCCCTTCTCAAGATCACCGATCTTGATGGAGTTCATGAGATTGCTCAAAAAGCACGAAGCACGAAGCACGAAGCACGAAGTTCCTCTCTTCTTCCCGCTTCCCGCTTCCCGTTAATTACCGTGGATAATACCTTTATGTCTCCCTATTTCCAGAAACCCTTAGAGCATGGAGCGGATATTGTGGTCCACAGCATGACCAAATATCTGGGAGGGCATTCGGATGTGGTGGGGGGTGGTGTCGTGGTGAGGGATCAAGAGATATATGAAAGGCTCAAGTTCCTTCAAAATGCCGTGGGGGCAGTTCCAAGTCCTTTTGATGTCTTCCTTACCCTTCGGGGGATCAAGACCCTTGCGTTGAGAATGGAACGACACAATAAGAACGCGATGGAAGTGGCACAATTTCTTCATACCCATCCGAAAGTGGAAAGGGTCTATTATCCCGGATTGGAAGAACATCCAGGATATGAGATTGCGAAGCGGCAGATGTCAGGATTCGGAGGGGTCATCTCCTTTGAAGTGGATGGAGGGTTAGTGGCAGCCAAGAAGTTTTTGAAATCGGTCGAGATCTGTGCCCTTGCGGAGAGCCTTGGGGCCGTAGAGACTCTCATCGAGCACCCGGGAATGATGACCCATGCTTCCATTCCGAAGGAAAGGAGAGAGGAGATTGGGATTACCGATGGACTCATCCGAATCTCTGTGGGCATTGAGGATGTGGAGGATATCATTGCAGATTTGGAACAGGCCCTAAAATAAAATGAATTCAATTGGGTCAGCGGAAAAAGCAGATTAACCAGATTGTATCCTTAATAAGTCCGTTGAATCCGCTGGGCTTCATTGACTACATTCTGGGCATCCTCATGGCTGCAGGAATCCTGTATCCCTTCTTCGGAATTCTATTAAAACCTGTCTTTGCCGACTTCGCTATGTCTGTGAGTTCTGTCTTTATCGTGGCCAAGTTTTTGAGGTTGAGGAGATTTAGGCTATAGACCTATTAAAGTGAGGGTAAAAATGGCGATTGATCCGGTTTGCAAGATGGAAGTAAATGAGAAGGATGCGAAAGGGACTACTGTGTATAAAAGAAAAACCTACTATTTCTGTGCTGTCGGCTGTAAAATTGCCTTTGAAATAGAACCTGAAAAATACGTAAAAGGCAATAACAAATGACAAATGAATAATGACAAATAAATAACGAATGAAAAATACAAACTGGGCCAGAAGACGCCAACGCACCAGGACCCCCTGTCGATGGCCGCAATTAGTCATTTGTTATTTGTCATTGGTCATTGGTCATATTTAACGCTCAGGCAACCGCCAGCGCCTCCATTTCCAGCAGGCGCAGCTTGGTGCGGACGCCTTCGCCGGCCGAGTAGCCGACGTTGTGGCCCGATGCGGCCACGACGCGATGGCACGGCACCACCAGCGGCACACGATTGGCCGCCATGATGTTGCCCACCGCCCGAGCGGCGCCAGGAGCGCCAGCTTGGGCGGCCAACTCGCCGTAACTGAGCGTTTGTCCGCAAGGGATACGGCGGCAATGCGCGATCACGCGGCGATGCAGCGGCGTTCGATCGCGCAAGTCCACCTCGACTTCCGAAAAGTCGACGTGTACCCCCTCGGCGAAAGCCTGCAAGCGTCCGCCAAGCGAATCGGCCGCCGGCGTCTCGAACACCTCGGCATCGATCCAAGCGTCGAGGTTCAAGGCAGCCACGGCCCGCATCGGGTCGCGGTGACCGAACGTGAGACGCTGCAAGAGGTTTCCCTGTCGCACCAGGGCAATCCAACCCAGGCTACTGGGCAGCATGATAGCAACATCGTCGCACGGCATGGTACATCCGTTCGGGCTTAGGAATTCGTCATTCCTTCGTCATGGGTCATTACGGAGCCGCCGTGTCCCCACGGCGATGAACGTCATCGGTCATTAGCCTTCGCTCCTGGTCGACGCCAACTAACCGCTAATCGCCAAAAGCTAACGGCTAACCGCTAAAAGCTAACCGCTAAAAAATCAGGACCCGATCACCTCAACGGCAATCGGGCCCTGTAACTCGCAATCGAGATCAAAAAATCAGAAACGATCTCTACGAGAAGGTGGCTGCCAACGTTTGACAGCCCGCCGGCTGTCTTCAGACGTAACCACCTCGCTGGTTACTACAGTTAAATTCCACTAAACCACCTCCTTTCACTAGAACGTCCGCTTCGATCGGCTTGCCATCTTCCGACCTCCTCGCGGTCTCTAGTCCCTCGTGCCGCGTCAGCACGAGCCAACGTCACTATCGTTGCCGGAGGGACCGGCTTTTGGCAAGGTCAATTGCGGAAAACCGCCGGTCGGATATCAGACGGACGGGATTACCGGCTTGCGTCGGCAACGTCCCAGAGCTTGACGGTCTTATCTTCGCTCCCGGAAAGAAGGGATTTGCCATCGGGAGAGAACGCCAGGCTTCCAACGCGGCGGGAGGACGCCTGGATCTGCCTGAGCCACTCTCCCGTCTGCCAGTCCCAGATGGTGATGAAGCCGCCCCACGACCCCGCGGCGATGGTCCTCCCGTCAGGGGAAAAGGCGAGGTCCGCCCAGCCCGCGGAGTCGGGGTTCGAGGGATTGACTTCCAGCTTCCGGAGAGGCTTTCGGGTGGCAACATCCATGAGGAACACCAAGCCTCTTCCAGAGCCGCTCATGGCAAGGGTGGTCCCGTCGGGCGAGAAGGCGACGTCCCACGCCCGCAGGGCGATGTACTTCAGGTTCGCGAGCTCCTTCCCCGTTTTCGAGTTCCAGAGGCGCACCGGTGCCCCGGCCGCGATCGTCGCGAGGATCTCCCCGTCAGGAGAGAAGGCCAGCCGGGAGACGTCCCACTGGGGCGATCCCAAGACCCGGACGGTTCTCCGGCCCGCGATCTCGAGAATCTTCCTTCCCGTGGCGACGTCCCAGATGCGAACCGTGTCCCCGCCGGACGAGGCCACCCTCCTCCCATCCGAAGAAAAGGCCAGGGCAGTGGTCGAGCCGGGATGATAGAAGGCGATGGATCCGAGACGCGCAATCGCTCCCGGAGGGAGGGGATCGCCAAAGAGGTCCTTGTGACCCTGGGTGGATTCCTGCGGCTCCTGCGGATTTGCTCGAACGGTGGAAAGGGGAAGGCTGACCAGAAGGTACAGGAAGAGGAAGA
>JADFOU010000058.1 GCA_022562655.1 candidate division TA06 bacterium | reverse complement strand
GGAAAAGAATATTGTCTGGTACAATTTAATCGTTATAGGAGCGAGCATTGGAGGGAATGTCGCCCTCAACTATGCCGCTACGGATGAGAGGGTCAAGGGGGTCGTTCTCCTCTCCGCAGGGCTTGACTATCGTGGGGTTAAAACAGAAGAGGCGATGAAGGCATATGGCGATCGACCTGTCCTCATCGTTGCCAGCGAGGAGGATAAATACGCCTATCAATCTGCAAAGAAACTCTATGAGTTGGCGAAGGGTGAGAAAGAATTGAAGATTTACAAAAATGCAGGGCACGGGACGAGGATTTTTGATAAGGAAGAAGGTTTGGAAGACCTTATTCTCAATTGGCTGGAGAAGGTTGTAGGAGATGAAAGACCTAAGAAAAATGAAAAATAGAGAATTTCGAATTCGAATATCGAACAAGGAACTCCGAATCTCGAAGTTTCTTTGCGCTCGTTTATTTGTCGTATTTTTCGCCTTAGGCGGATCATTTGTCATTGGAGTGGAAGGGTTGCGAGGGGAGGAAATTCGATGGTACGAGTGGGGGGAGAAGCCCTTTCAAGTTGCAGAGAAAGAGGATAAGCTGATCCTTCTGGACCTTACCGCTGTATGGTGTCACTGGTGCCATGTGATGGACCGGGAGACCTATGAGAATTCCGAGGTTGCCCTACTCATCAATGAAAGATTTGTTCCCATCCGGGTGGATGCGGATCGGAGACCGGATGTGAACGACCGCTACCTCTCCGGGGGATGGCCCACCACAGCCTTTCTCACCCCTACGGGTGAAAAGATCTTCGCAAGAACCTATGTTCCTCCAGAAGAGATGAAGTCCCTCCTTATCCAATTAAGCGACTTCTACAAGACCCATCGAGACAGTATTTACCAGGAAATCGCCGCTTTCCGGAAAGAACAACAAGTGCGGAAGAAGACCGCGTCGGAAAATACGAAACTTTCAGAGGAGATCGTCGATGAAATTCTTCTATCCCTGGAGGAGAGTTTTGACACCACGTATGGGGGATTTGGGTTTCGACCCAAATTCCCGAACTCAAATGCCCTAAAACTGGCATTCTTTCAATATCATAAGACAAGGAAGGAAGGGTTTCTCCAGATTGCTCGAAAGACACTTGACGGAATGAGGAAAGGTTTGTATGATGAAGAAGAAGGGGGGTTCTTCCGCTATTCTACCAGCCATAACTGGAAATCCCCCCATTATGAGAAGATGCTGGATGTGAATGCAGAAATTCTTCAGAGTTATCTGGAGATGTTCCAGGTCACAGGTGAGAAGAAATATTCGGAGACTGCCAAAGGGGTTCTTCGGTATGTAGAAGCGACCCTTGCGGATCGAGAGAGAGGGGGCTTTTATGGAAGTCAAGATGCCGATGTGGAAGCCCTCCCGGGTGAGAAGTATTACCCCCTGAAGAGGAAGGATCGGGGACGATATGGGATTCCCTATGTGGACCCGACCCTCTATACGGATTGGAATGGGAAGATGGTCGGGAGTTACCTCCTTGCCTCTACAGTTCTGGGGAAGGAACGATACAAACATTTTGCCCTCAAAACCCTGGACCGCCTCTGGAAAGAATCCTATGTCGAAGGGAAGGGGATGCGCCATCTTTTGACAGAAGAGGGTTCTCAGGTGGAAGGGGTCTTGAAGGATCAGGTCTATATGGCGCAAGCCCTATTAGATGGTTATGAGGTGAGTGGAGATTCAAAGTTCCTCGAAAGAGGGGAGATCTTGGCGGAGATCCTGATTCGGGACTATGAAGATGAAGTTTCTGGGGGATTCTATGATGTGGCGAAGAGTATGGAGGCTTTTGGGACGGTCTCCAGGAGGGATAAGAACTTGGAAGTGAATAGCGATGCCGTCCGGGTTTTGAATCGGCTCTATCACCTGACAGGGAAGGAGGAGTTCAGGGAGGGGGCGGAGAAGGCCCTATTCGCCTTTGCAGATCTGGCACCCCAACAGGGAATATTTGGCGCTGGATATGCTTTAGCCCTTGAGCGGTTTCTCCACTATCCTGTCAAGATTGTCCTCGTGGGATCCAGGAAGCACCGGGATGCAAAGAAACTCCACAAAGAGATTTTGAGGCTCTATGAGCCGAGGAAGGTGGTGAAACTTTTGGATCCGGCAGTAGATGAACTGCAGGTGGGAGAGATCACGTTTCCCGAGATGGATACCCCAGCGGTTTATGTCTGCATCGAAAGCCTCTGTTCCGCCCCCATCGAGAACGCTGAGGGGCTACAGAAAAGAGTGAGGGAGTTTGTTCGAGAAAATCTTTAACCAAAAAATCCGTTAAATGGTTAATTAGTGATTGGTTAAATTTAACCCTATAACCCTTTAACTATTTAACAAAGAAAAGGAGGAAAGAATGAGAAAATTATTCCTTGTTTTGGGGATGGTCGTTCCCTTTGTTATATTCCCATTCGGGGAAGGGGAAGGGCAGAACAAAGATCCCAAGATCCGGTTTGAGGAAAGGGAGTACAATTGGGGAACTGCCTTTGAAGGGGATAAAGTGATCCATGTCTTCTCATTTACCAACACTGGAGATGGAGAACTGGTCATTGACAAGGTGAGTTCTTCCTGCGGATGCACAGTCGCTCTGCTGAGTGAGAAAGTGATCCCTCCGGGAGAGAAAGGAGAGATCAAGGCAACCTTTGACTCCACCCGGAGAGCGGGAAAGCAGACAAAAACCATCACTGTTCAATCCAATGACCCCAACGAACCCTCAGCGAAACTCACGATCACCGGTCTAATCAAGAAGTATATTGAAGTGAAGCCCGACCCTCTCAACCTGGGGACAGTCTTTCGGGGAGAGCCGGTGACACAAACCATTCGGATTATCCCACCCAAAACCCTTCCGAATTTTAAGATTACAAAGGTGGAGTCGAATCAGCCGTATCTGGTGGCAGAGGTGGAAAATCCAGGAAGCTGGGGAGAGCGGTTTACAGCAAAATTTAGGAACCTCTTCAAGAAAAAGAGCGGAGAGGAGAAAGAGGAGGTGGGGATTCCGATTACCGTAACCCTGAAACCCGATGCCCCGATTGGACGAATCAGAGCCAACCTGAAAATTGAGACCAACGATGACAGAAAGCCCAGCCTCACTGTTCGGGTGACGGGAACTGTGAGCGGTCCTATTCAGGTGGTTCCTACTGCCATTACTTTCCAATCCTCCCAAATCAAACAGGGATTAACGCGAAAGGTAACCCTCACCAGCAGGAAGGGGGGGCTGAAGATCTTGAAGGTAGAGACAAACTCACCTCATATCTTAGTGGAAACCCAAGAGAAAGAGAGTGGAAAATCTTATGAGATCGAGGTGAAACTCTCACCGGATGCACCCAAGGGACGGTTGCAAGGCAGCCTCACCATTCAAACCAACTTCGATGATCAATCCTTGATCAAAATTCCAGTCTATGGAATTGTCCAGTGACCTATAGGTCTAAATTAGAATTCCGCGATTCGAAACGAGTCAAAAAATTCAATAGTCACTCCGCCTGCCAAGCCCAAACCTCTTCGTACTTTCCCCCGCCCGATTCTCCTCGCCCCACCCCGGGCTGGGTCGGCCAGGGAGGCGGATCGGATTAACAATCAAAAACCTCAGACTTCAGACGATAGACAATAGACTATAGTCCAGAGTCCAATGTCCAATGTCTATGCTCAATTTGAGGAAGCCCTTAAACCTCTTTTTGCTTCTCCTCCTCCCCATTGCTTTCCTCAGCCCCACTTCCGCTCCCTTAAAATTGACCCTCTTCTATACCGGTGAGAACCGAGGGTATCTGGAGCCCTGCGGCTGTGCAGATTTTCAACTGGGGGGTCTCCCCCGAAGGGATGGGTTCCTCCGATCCATCAAGGAGGGGAACCTTATCCTTGTGGATAATGGGGATCTCTCTGTCGGTTTTGGTCGTCAGGAGGAACTGAAATACGAGACCGCCCTTCAGGCGATGAACGCTATGGAGTACGCCGCTATGAATCTCGGGGAAGGGGACCTACGATTGGGGACCCTCACCCTGATGGGGATGTCCCAGATTGCCCAGTTTCCGTTTCTTTCCGCAAATCTCACCCTGAAGGAGGGGACCCCTTTCTTTACCCCCTACACCCTTTACACCATCTCCAATCAAGGAAGAGAGTGGAAGGTAGGGATTGTTGGGATTCTGGGCAGGGAATTTGAAGTGGAGATGAGCGGGGATTTCCTCTTCCAGGACCCTGCGTCTGCTCTAAAAGTTGTATTAGAAGAATTGGAGAAGGAGGCAGACCTTATCCTCCTTCTTGCCCATACATCCAGGGAGGAGGCGAGGGAACTCGCCCAGCTCTTTCCCTCCATCGGTGTGATTGTGACCGGGCATGGAGAGGAGGAACCCAATGAGAACCCAGAACGGGTTGGGGAAACCCTGATCTTGAACAGTGGAACTCGGGGGCAGTATATGGGAAAGTTAACCCTCACCCTGGATGAAGAGAAGGGGGTTATCGGTGAAGAGCACGAGATGATTGCCCTGACTGAGGGAATTCATGAATCCCCCCCCATCGTCTCTCTCCTGGCCGATTACCAGAAGAGGTTGGAGATGGAGGATCTTCTACACAAATTTCAAAGAATACCTCATCCCTCCGTGTCCGCCTCCCTGACCGGGGGTTGGGAGGGTATGAAGGGCTCGTCAGGCGAATACGTGGGAAGCAAAGCCTGCAAGTGGTGTCATAAAGAGGCCTTTGAGATCTGGGAAGAGACCCCTCATGCGAAGCGTGCCCATCCCTCTATTATCGAAGCGGGTCATCAATATGACCCGGAATGTGTCTTATGCCACTCCACGGCATACCGATACGAGGGGGGATTCGTCAGTCTGGAAGAGACCCCTCATCTCGCCCCAATGGGGTGTGAGAACTGTCACGGTCCCCGAAGTTTGCATATCAAGAATCCGAAGAGAAGAGGGGAGATCAAGAAACCCGATGAGATAACCTGCAAGACCTGCCACGACCCCGACAACAGCCCCCACTTTGATTTTGCAACCTACTGGGAGAAGATCAAACACTAACGGATTTATAGAACACGGATTACACAGATGACACAGATTTCCGCGGAGAAGTCATATTATTTTCTTACACTTTCAATCCTTCATCCGTAAGTATCCGTGTGATCAGTGTCATCTGCGTTCTATGTCTTCTACGGCATCTGCATTCCAACCGAAGTCCTCAATATCTTCCCCTAAAAAGATAATATATTGTCATGTTTTTGCGCCATTTCTCTTGACAAACATATGAATAATTGTTAAATTGTTCATATGAGGCAAAAGAGGAATATTGTTTCAGAGGATCACTTTCGAGATCTTGCTGAGACCTTTAAGGTACTGGGCGATGAGACGAGGGTGAAGATTCTTTATTCCCTCTCTCAGAAGGAACACTGTGTCCAAGAGTTGGCAGAGATTTTAGGGATGACCTCGTCCGCCGTCTCCCATCAGCTGAGGAGACTCCGGGATAAGAACCTGGTTCGATATCGGAAGAAAGGGAAAATGGTCTATTATACCTTTGATGATGTGCATATTGGAAGACTCTTCCGTCAGGGATTAGACCATGTGAGACATACGTAACTTCAGTAATTGGTTAAATGGTTATTGGTTAAATATAAGTATTAAACAAATTTCCAATTTCTATTTACCAATTGTAAATTACCGCTTTCCAATTACCAATGGATAAAGAAGTTAAAGGAAAAACAAAACTTGTGATGTCGGTTGAGGGGATGCACTGTGCCGACTGCGCCCTCAATATTGAACGGTCCATTCAGCACCTTTCCGGGGTTTTGGAAGCCACCGTGGATTATATCAATCAGCGGGCGGTGGTGGACTATGATCCTTACCGGATTGAGGTGGACCAGATCAAGCGAGCTGTCTTGAAGCCCGGCTATCTCATCCGTGAAACCCCTGTTCTCAAGACCCGCTCCTTTTTCCTGAGATACCGTCACCTGCTCATGGTGGGTGGCATCGGACTCTTTCTCCTCTTTGCCTGGCTCTCTCCCCAGCCCTTTAAAGGATTTTTTGCTTTCTTAGGGGCGATCTTAGGTCTCTTTCCCATCCTCAGAAATGCCATCAAGACCCTTCTCTCCTTCGACGTGAATACCAATGTACTGGTGAGCATCGCCGTCATCGCCGCCTTGTTTATCGGAGCTTATGTGGAAGGGGCGATTGTTGTCTGGATCCTCCTCCTCGGTGAGGCATTGGAAGGATTGACGGTGGCAAAGACCCGGAAGGCGTTCTCCACCCTGATGGACCTCGCACCGGAGAAGGCAACCGTCCGGAGGGATGGTAAGGAGATGGAGATCCCGGTCCGTGAAGTTGTCCGGGGAGACTGTGTCATTATAAAACCCGGTGAGCGGATTCCCGCGGATGGAATCATCCAGAAAGGAAAAGGTGCAGTGAGCGAGGCATTTCTAACGGGTGAGAGTATTCCCATTGAGAAAGAGGTTGGTGACAAAGTATATACGGCAACGGTGAATGATTCCGGAACCTTTGAGATGGAGGCTGTCAAGGTTGGAGAGGAAACAACCTTTGCCCGGGTGAAGAGACTCATACAGGATGCGCAAAGCAAGAAGGCGCCGATTCAAAGAACCATTGACCGTTTCGCGCGGCTTTTTGTCCCTCTTTCTTTGCTGACGGCTATACTCGTGTTCTTTCTCACAGGAGAGATGAGAAGGGCTATAACTATTCTCATTGTAGCCTGTCCCTGTGCCTTTGTCCTTGGAACTCCTACTGCCGTAATTGCAGGGATTGGGAGGGCTGCACGAAAAGGTATTCTGATCAAGGGAGGTCCCATTCTGGAAGGGTGTGGAAGGCTTAATGCATTTCTATTCGATAAAACAGGAACGCTTACACACGGAAATCCGCGGGTGGTCAAGATTCATTCCTTCGACCATTACAATGAAGCTGAAGTACTCCGTCTGGCAGGGATGGCAGAACTCCGGTCAGAACACCCATTTGCACGAGCCATTCTTTCACGAGCCAGGGAAGATAATCTGGATCTCCCATTAGCTGAATCATACGAGATAAAGAAAGGAAAAGGTGTTACCGCCACTTATGATGGGGAATTAATCGTAATAGGCAATCCGAATTATCTCAAAGAGAAGGGAATCACCATAGAGAAAGATATCAAAGGCGTCATGGAGAAGGAAGAAGGGGAAGGAAGAACTCTTTTGTTCGTTGCTCATTCAAACTCAAGTAGTGAAGGTCCTAAGCTGTGTGGGTTGTTGAGTATCTTTGATCCTCCGAGGGAAGATGCCAGGAAAATGATAAACGAAATTCAAGGAGCAGGTGTCCGAAGGATCGCTCTACTCACAGGAGATCGTCCTGGAACGGCACGTGCCGTTGCAAAATCAGTAGGGATTGAGGAGGTCTACTCTGAGCTCCTTCCGGAAGAGAAGATGGAACGGGTAAAGTCCTTCCGAAGGGCAGGATACACGGTAGGTATGATGGGAGACGGTGTGAATGATGGCCCCGCTTTGGCAGCTGCGGACATCGGGTTCGCAATGGGGGTTTATGGAACGGAAGTGGCGTTAGAGACAGCGGATATTGCTTTGATGTCGGATGATCTCGGGGGAGTTTCCCGGGTGATTGGACTCTCCAGAAAAGCCTTATCCATCATCCATCAAAATCTCTTCTTCACGATTGGCTTAAGTATCTTACTCGTCGTCATCACATCATTTGGTTTGTTACCGATGGTCGGTGGAGCCGTCATGCATGAAGCCAGCTCTCTCGTAGTCATCCTGAACTCCATGAGACTCCTGAGATACGGTATGGAATCGTGAATCAAGTTCAAATAATTGGGAATGACTCCTAATATTTTATCCTTCTACTCCTCCACTCCTCTCAACTGGTAAACAGTCCCTTCATTGTAATCCAAGACATAGATTTCACCCTCCTCGTCAACGCCAAAACTGCTCACCGCCAGTTGGGTGTCCAAAAACTCTGCCCACTCCCATTCCCCCTTGGAATTCTTCTTCAATCCCCAAATCGTCCCGGCACAGAAATCCGAGAAGAAATAGGTTCCTGTTGAAGAAGGATATTTCTTTCCACGATAGACATATCCTCCCGTGATGGAACACCCGAGATCATGATCATATTCAAGGACAGGCATTGTCAATTGATCCAGGTCATACCCTTCCGGAAGTTCAAAGGCATTAAACCCTTCCAGAATATCCCAGCCGTAGTTCTCGCCTCCGGGACTTTTCGCCGGTTGGACATGAATTTCTTCCCACTTGTATTGTCCCACATCTGCAATGTATAAATCACCTGTTTCAGCATCAAAGGAATATCTCCAGGGATTCCTGAGTCCGTAAGCCCAAATTTCCGGTCGGTAACCTTCCATCCCAATAAAAGGGTTCACTTCGGGAATTCCGTAGGGATCGTCTCCGTCAACATCAATTCTGAGCATCTTCCCGAGGAATGTTTCAGTATTTTGAGCGTTCCCCCACGGATCTGCAGCTGCACCCCCATCCCCCATCCCGATATAGAGATATCCATCCGGTCCGAATTCCAGACCTCCGCCATTGTGATTTGACGCAGGCTGTTTTATGGTTAAAAAAATCCTTTCACTTTTCGTATTGGCTTGATCAGGGTGATCGCCGATCATATATTCTGCGATAACAGTATTCCCCTCGAGATTTGAGTAATTCACAAAGAATCGACCATTTTCACGATAGTTTGGGTGAAATGCGACACTCAGGAGCCCCCGCTCGCTCTCCCGAGAACGCACCTGTGAGGCAATATCTAAAAAAGGGTTTGAGAGAACCTCGCCCTCTTTGATGATCTTGATCTGCCCCGGCTTTTCGACCACGAATATTCTTCCCGAACCATCGCCAGCATGAGTCAGATAGGTCGGAAGTTGAAATCCCGACGCTACCAGATCCAATTTGATCTTTCCCCAGGGTTTTACCATCCTTGCATTCTTATCCTGAAGGGAAGGTTTACTTATTTTTTTATCCTCTTGAGCCTTTGGTTTGGAACAGAAAAGCCCTGTAAAAAGGATGAACAGGGCGAGACACGAGACAATAGGATTCTTGATATTTTTTCTAAAACGCTTCATCAGAAAAATGCTACGCTAACAACTAAAAACTGAAAAACTGGCACGCCCGACCCGACTCGAACGGGCAACCTTCGGTTTCGTAGACCGGCGCTCTATCCAATTGAGCTACGGGCGTGAGTTACACCAGTGGCAGTTTGCAGTTGCAGTAGCAGTCACTGCCACTATCCCTATGAAGAAGGCTTGGATTGTTTCTAACCATGTCATTACTCTGGTGTTATTGCTTCTATCATTTCAACATGGAACTTCATTCCTGGTGGAATTACCCCTGTTGGTTCTGCATCAACTTGGAAATTAAGAAGCGAACCAGCCGCAAGGTCTTGGTTTTGGAACGAAGTAGTCGAATTTGTAAAGCTAGTTCCACACTCAAGAAAAGTAGCTGAATTTTCACCAATGACATCTGTTCCGGCAGTTAGGGGGGCTGCTTCGGTTCGCTCATCTAATTGACCTGAACTTGACGCTATTGCTCCATCTTTAAAGTCTGCGGTGCAAGACACTCTCGTTATTGTAGTGGGCCAAAGAATTGGATATTGTGATGAACTTGTGGTAGTCCCGATTCCTGTTGTGGAAGTAGAAATAAATGTAACGACTCTTTTTAGATAGATCGTAGATGTGGCCGTGATCACATCATCAAATTTAACCAACAGTTTCTTTTCTGTGAGTTCTTCAATAAAGATTGAGCCATCTTCAATTCTTATACCACTCGCAAATGTAGAAGTAGCAGATGTGCTTTGAACATCCAAAGTATTCATTTGCCATCCTCCTGCGTTTGTAGAAGTTCCTGAACCCGATATTGTTAATGGTCCCACGAGCTGTCACCAGGACATT
>JADFOU010000057.1:2098-9905 GCA_022562655.1 candidate division TA06 bacterium | reverse complement strand
GCGTCCTCCGTTGAGAGCACCTTTTTTGTCAGCGGATTAAGCGGATTTAGCAGATTTACAAACATAAATAGAAATTCTCTTACTCTGGGGCAAGGCTGTTGTGCAACGTCCGCCTGAAGCGGATTCGATTCGGTAACTGGTGATTGGAAATTGGATATACGGCATGGCGAATTTCTTGTTTCTACACATTTAGTAGATTTTTCAAATTACTAATTACCAATTACAATTAACCAAGAAAATGTCTTACAAACGATTTCATATTGAGACGGATCCTGCACCGGCGAAGTTCCCGATGCCTTATAAGTTCAATCCAAGGTCAAATCGGTTTCGCCTTGCCAAAATGTTGCTCCAGGAGTCCCTCCATTACCGCTTGAACAAAGAAGTCATCCTGAGCCGCCCCTGTATCTATGGGGTCTTTAGCGGGCGGTTCGGAGGATTCATGCCCATCAAAGAGAAATGCGTGGGATGCATGCGGTGCGTCCAGGAGTATCCCAATATTATGAAGGTAGATTACTCAGAAGAATATCTGAAACTTGGAGATTCTTACTGGACTCCGGAAGCGGTCTCCACGATTGGGTATGAGGCGTCTACCGGTAAGATCCCTGTGAAGGGGATGGGATATAAAGGGCCCTTCACGGGTGAAGGGTTTGATTCGATGTGGACAGATATGTCCGAGATTGTGAGACCCACACGGGATGGCCTCTATGGGAGGGAATTCATCTCTACTGTTGTGGATATGGGGAGAAAAGTTCCCTATCTTCAGTTTACCCGTCACCCGTCACCCATCACCCATCACCCATCACGAATTTTGGAGATTCCAATTCCAATTCTATTCGATGCCCTACCTGAGAAGGTCACCAACGATGGGATTCAATTTGTGATTGCATCCGCATCCCAAAGGCTCAACACCTATTTCATCGCTCGAAAAGTGGAGCAGTTACAAAGGGCTTTTGATTCGGGTATGTCTACCCCTCCAGTCCCAGAGAACTGGATTCCCCTCGTTTCATCCTCCGATCTCGAAGGGACCATTCATGAATCGTTTCTGAAAAAGGCAAGGATCATTGAATATGAGTACGATGGAGGAGAGGGTTACAAGTTCCTGAGGGAGATCAATCCCCAGGCAATTCTCTCGGTGAGAATTCCCCTTGGAGAGGATACAGAGAAGATCGCTGCAACCCTCACACGGGAAGGTGTGGATATTCTCCATCTCTGTGCCAATTATCAGGGGAGGGCGGGATCAATGCACCTCAAGGACGTTCTCCTAAATGTTCACACTCACCTGGTTGAGGAAGGGATTCGGGACGAGGTGACGATAGTGGCAAGTGGTGGGATTATCTCGGCCGAGCATGTCCCCAAGGCCATCCTCTGTGGGGCGGATCTGGTTGCCCTCGACACAACCCTCCTGGTGGCATTGCAGTCCGAGTTTGCGGGAGAATGTATTTCCCATGAGGACTGCGGCCTCCGACCTCGGAAGATTGAAGTGAGGTGGGGGGCTCAGCGGCTTGTCAACTTGATGGCTTCATGGCACAATCAACTCATCGAAATCCTGAGCGCCATGGGGATGCGGGATGTGAGAAGGCTCCGGGGTGAGGTGGGACGTTCCATGACCTATGAGGAATTGGAAGAGGAGGCGTTTGGAGGAATTGAGAAAGTCAGTAGCAGTAAGCAGTAGCAGGAGGCACTAAGAGGCTTCAAGCTTTAGACTTCACACTTCAAAGAATTGATGAAGAATAATCAGGAATTAATTACGGAGAAGCATACTCAGAATATCCACCAGGGGTTGAAGAGACTCTCCACCCTCCGGCACGGCATCCCCGGTGGTCTGGGGAATCCGAGGTGGACGGGAGAACTTCTCCTGGCGACCTACGAGATGGCCCGGACAGGGGACCTTCCCACCAATGGATTGGAGTATCGTGTGGGAAAGTCGGGGGGAGGATTTGATGTCCTCGATTTTAAATTCCGAACTCCGAATTCCGAATTCCGAACTCCGAATTCCGAAATTGACCTCTCCATTCCCTTGAACCGGAGGCCCTGGGGAGCGAAGATTGAGATTCCCTTTCCCATCTATGGAGGGGGGATGTCCTATGGTTCTATCAGTCTCAATTTTATGATTGCCCGGGCAAAGGCGGCAATGCGGCTTGGGACCTTCACCTGTACAGGAGAAGGGGGCTACCCGCCTCCACTCGTCCCTTACAAAGATTACATTATCACCCAGGTTGCCACGGGAATGTTCGGGGTTCGGGAGGAGACGATTCAATATGCGAGGATTCTCGAAATCAAATATGCCCAGGGGGCGAAGCCAGGTCTTGGAGGGCATCTCCTGGCAGACAAGGTGACGACAGAAGTCGCCCGGATGAGGGGAGCCGTCTCCTTTTCAAGCCTCTACTCTCCTTTTCCCTTCCATTCCGTCTATTCTGTAGAAGACCATCGGAAGCATGTAGACTGGCTCAAGGCGATCAACCCCGAAGCCCTCATCTCCGTCAAGGTCTCTACCCCCACGGATGTGGATATGGTGGCTGTGGGGAGTTACTATGCAGGGGCGAACATCATCCATATTGATGGAGGGTATGGAGGGACGGGGGCGGCGCCTGAGATCGCCAAGAAGAATATTGCCATGCCCATTGAGTTTGCCATCCCAAGGGTTCACAAATATCTCCTTTCCGAAGGGGTGAGGGATGAGGTGGTATTGATGGCGAGCGGGGGAATCCGGACTGCGGATGATGCGGCGAAGATTATTGCCCTGGGTGCTGATGGTGCCGTCATCGCGTCCACGGAGTGTGTTGCTGTGGCATGCACCCAGTGCGGGAACTGCGAGCGGGGGAGGGGATGTCAAGTTGGAATTACCACCACAGACCCGGATCTTTCTCTTTTGATTGATCCAGAATGGGGAGAAGAGCGCCTCGTCAATCTCTACTTGGCATGGGCGAAACGGCTAAGACAGATCCTCCAAGATCTTGGTCTAAGGAGTATTAGAGAGCTTCGAGGAAGAACTGATCTGTTAGTTAAACATTAGACTATAGATTCAAGATTGTCTAATCCGTCTTAGGCGGAAAAACCGAAAACTGTTATCTGATTTAGGCCTATCCAATTCGCCCTTCTCACCCTCTCCTTGAGGCAGAGGTTGAGGAGATAGGGGAAAATATAGTAGGTAGTAAGATAGTAGGTAGGACAAACGACAGTAGATAGTAGGTGGGAGGTCGTAGGTAGGAGATAGAATAAAAAACAGTATATAGTAGGTAGTAGGTTGTAGGTAGGGAGAAGAAATATGATTCATGAAATATTAGCTTCCAGAAAAAAACTGATTCAAGGAATTCCCCTCTCCATACGGAAGGCAGAAGGAGAGGGGGGGTGTGGGGTTGTGGGGCTGGCGAGTTCTGTTCCGGTTTCAGGAAAGCATATCCTTTCCCCCTGTGGGCAGATGCATAACCGGGGGAATGGGAAGGGGGGAGGGATCGCCGCGGTGGGACTCCTCCCGGAGCAGATGGGGGTCTCCCGGGAAATCCTCGAAGAGGATTATCTCCTCCAAATCGCCTATCTTGACCCGAAAGCCCGAAATGAAGTAGAACAGGTAGCCCTCCTCCCCTCCTTAGAAATCCACCATTCCTACCGGATTCCCACTCTAGATGACTATCGAGAGGTGCAAGGATTGGAACTCAGACCTCCAGAGGTCTGGCGTTACTTCTGCCGGGTGAAGAGGGATGCCCTTGAGGGATTTATCTTAAAGAATTCTTTTCCAATGGGTCAGACATCCCGCCTTGGCGGGACCCCTACAATAAAAGAATCCACCAGATCTGTAGGGGCGAACCCGAGTGTTCGCCCTGGGATGGATGGGCATCGGTGGGCGGAGGATGAGTTTGTCTTCCAGAATACCTTCCGCCTCAATCAACACTTCTATGCCTCTCTGGGAGAAAAGCGGGCTTTCGTCGTCTCCCACGGCCGGAATATGATCGTCCTGAAACTTGTGGGATTTGCTGAAGATGTGATCCAATACTACTGTTTAGAAGACCTGAAAGCCCATGTCTGGGTCGGTCACCAGCGTTATCCGACGAAGGGGAGGGTCTGGCATCCAGGGGGTGCTCACCCCTTCATCGGTCTTAATGAGGCTCTGGTCCACAACGGGGATTTTGCCAACTATGCCTCCGTCACCCAGTACCTACGGCAGCGAAATATCGCTCCCCTCTTTCTCACCGATACCGAGGTCTCTGTCCTCCTCTTCGACCTCTGGAGCCGGGTCTATCAGTATCCCTTAGAATATGTGATTGAGGCAATGGCTCCTACCACGGAGCGGGACTTCTTTATGCTCCCTGAGGAGAAGAGGAAGATTTATAAAGAGATCCAAGCCTCTCACATCCACGGGTCTCCCGATGGACCCTGGTTCTTCATCCTTGCCCGGAACAATGTGGCTGAAAAGACCTTTGAACTGTTGGGGATCACCGACACCTCCATGCTGCGCCCTCAGGTCTTTGCCCTTGAGGAAGGGGAGGTGAAGATTGGGTTGATCGCCTCGGAGAAGCAGGCGATTGATGCCACCCTCCGGAGTCTATCAGAAGAAGACCCCCGGTTCTGCCCCAAAGCCGATCGCTACTGGAATGCAAGAGGGGGGAGCCATACCGATGGGGGAGCCTTCATCTTCAGTGTGAGGGCGAACAGCCCGGCCGAGGGTGGGGTGAAGGGAGGATTGGGGTCGGCCAGTTCGTCCCTACGCTGCACCAATAAATTTGGCGAAATTATCACCACCCCTCCCGGACAAGTCCACTGGAGGAGAGATGGAGTAGATCCGATTCGAAGGGGGATGGATAACCCTTCAGTTGGGGTTCAATCCGCCTTAGGCAGAGAACCCCTACTGACAGGCAAGATGCCAGTCCTACTGGGTGAGGGAGGTTGGGAGGATGTCAAAGAGAAGATGAAAGAATGGCAATTTGATACCTTACTTGGTTACTGTAGGGAGATAGTTGAGATTTCCAAAAAGGGAGATAAAGAGAGGTCTCAAGCCATTCAACTCCTCACTCTCTTGATCGATCGCCACTATGACACCGGTTCGAAGAAGAGGAGTTCGGTTCTGGTAATCGTCGAGGAGGCATTGTATGAAATCTTCTCTTTTCGTCACCCCTCTTTTCTCTATCACTTGATCACCTGGGAAAACCGCCAGGGACTCTATGCTCCAGAAGGACAAGAGGAGATTTTAGTGGTGGATGTCCATTCATTCCCCCCGGAAGGGGATTCTGGAATCTCCCGCTTTATCGTGGAGGCGTATCAGAAAGGCTGGCGGAAGTTCATCACCTTTGACTGGCGGGGGCAGAGGTTCTGCGGCTGTGGGTTGGGACCCGGAACAAAAGGGGTCCGGATCGATGTCTATGGAAGTTCAGGGGACTATTTGGGTTCTGGTCTCGACGGGGGAGAGGTTGTGGTTCATGGCAACGGTCAGGATCAACTGGGTCAGATTCTGAAAGAGGGAAAATTGGTTGTCCATGGGGATGTGGGACAGACCTTTCTGTATGGCGCCAAAGGAGGGGATGCGTATATTTTAGGGAATGCCGCAGGGAGGCCCCTCATCAACGCAGTCGGACACCCCCATGTGGTCATCAACGGGACAGCCCTCGACTATTTGGCCGAATCCTTTATGGCGGGAGACCCCCTCAATGGTGGTGGATTTGTCATCCTCAATGGGATCACGTCAAACGAGAAAGGGGAAATCATTGACCTGGAGACCCCTTATGCCGGTGGGAATCTCTTCTCCCTCGCATCCGGTGGCGCCATCTTTCTCCGGGACCCCTTGGAGCGAATGGATGAAGGGCAGTTGAATGGAGGGGAGTTTTTCTCTATTACTCAGAAGGACTGGGAAATTATTCTCCCCTATCTTCAAGAGAATGAGCGGATCTTCGGCATCTCGATTGAGAGTGATCTTCTCCGAGGGAGGAGTCCTGAAGAAGTCTATCGAAAGATCCTCCCCGCCCGCCGTACTGTGCTTCAGGAAACGACCCCGAACCATTGAGACATCCATGAAAAATGAAAAGTGACAAATGAAAAAAAAGACAGACTATGGACATTATTCCATAAACTTTAGACATTAGACCAAAGTCCATTTCCTTCTGATCTGTTCCAAGAGGTTCTTTTCAGAATACCATTGAATATGTAAAATTAGAACCGTTTTGGGTAGAAATCCGCATTAAGGGGGAAATGTAGCTCATTTTTTCGATTTTTTAAGAAATTTTGTAATGAGATCTTGACAAAATCCCCTTTTTTAATATCTTAAAAGATGAGCCTTATGGATTAAGGAGGTTTACCATGAGAAGCGTTCGTCTTATTTTTGTGTTACCGCTTTGCCTTTCGATTGGGATAATGCACCATTGGGCTTCTTCCGTATCTGCTGAAAACACTTCAATGGAAAATGGAAGGCAAAACGACTGGTTTAACGCCGGTTTTGGTGTAAGTTCCCTTGGAAGCTCAAGGGGTGGTAGTTTTTCATATCCATCCGGAAAGGGCTTGGTTTCGATCCGTTATGTTTACAATTTCATGAAAATTGATCCTTCTCTAGGGTATCTAACAAGTCCTTCTTTCAACAAAAATGTTTGGGATGCAGGAGTGCTTTTTGGTAAGATTGCAAAAGCATCTTACGGGTTGGCATCAGTATCAGGAGGAATTGGCATTGTGGGTGGAGTTCGGGGTCAAAAAGATATAAGAAGCACTTATGATTACTTTTTAGTGCCCTATCCAGTGGACAATGACGAAGAACGTTTTCTCACTGTTGGGTTTCCAGTAGAATTTCAACTATTCTGGACGCCATCTCCAATTATCGGTATTGGAGTATATGGGTTCGCTAATTTGAACGCAGAAGAGTCATTTGCTGGAGCATTACTGGGTCTGCAGATGGGGAAACTCAAGTGAGACCCAAGGGATAATTTTTGAGTGGTAAAGAAAAGGGCTCGAAAGTTCGAGCCCTTTCAAATTCTTTCGTATTTCTTGGGTTTCAATAAACCTGATATTCCTCCGCTTGATTTTTACTCTTCTTCTTCTTCCCATTCTTCATCCTCGTCTTCCCGATCCTCATCCTCTTCATCCTCATCTTCCCAATCGTCATCCTCTTCTTCATCTTGGTGCATCCTCCACCATACCATCTTCTTTATCACCTCCTTTCTTTTTTTATTTTGCCTTTTACAAAACTTGTAACCCTTTGCAATTTATAGGATTACAAGAATACCACTTTTTGATTTCAACTCCACCTCGCAAACCCTTGCTAGATAAGGGATTCAGAAGGCTTTTGTTCTAAAATCTCAGTTTTTGACTCCCTTTTTAATAGGGTGCCTGCCTGTCGGTCAGGCAGGGAGGTGAAATTTTTTACCTCTCACCTTCTTATTCTTCTCCCTCTCCCCACTGGGGAGAGGGTAAGGGTGAGGGGGTTTTTCTTATTTTCGATATTTTTCAAAATGACTTGATAAACCCCTTCCATATGATTCAATATATCAAGATCAGTGAACCTTAAAATTTCTACTCCAAGTTCGGATAACTCCCTTGTTCTTAGTTCATCTCGCACCCGTTCCTCGTCTTTATAATGTCCTCCCCCATCCGCTTCAATCCCGAGTTTATATTCGGGAGAATAAAAATCTAATATAAATCTTCCAATAGAAAATTGTCTTCTAAATTTTACACCATGGAGTTGACGATTGCGTAATATTGACCACATCTTCCTCTCAGCATCCGTTTGATTTTTTCGGAGTTTTCGAGATTTCTCTATATTCCTTCGTTTCATAATAACTCTCCAACTCTCTTTTCCCCCTCACCTTTGTCCTCTCCCCCTCGGGGAGAGGAA
>JADFOU010000057.1:0-2088 GCA_022562655.1 candidate division TA06 bacterium | reverse complement strand
TTTTTTCTCTTAGTTTTGTGAAGCCCTATTTTTTTATTCGATATGAATCAATTAGGGCGGGACTACCTCATCCATTTAGATGGGGAAATCCCAGTAGAGTCAATGGATAATCTACTTACCCTTTGGTGTTTTCTTTTTTTCTTCTTCTTTGTCCTCCCCACCACTTCCTTTCAGAGAGGGATGGTGCCTTTCCGGCCTGCCGCAGCTTTGGTTTAAAGCTTCCTATTCAAATCCGCCTATTTATATAGCGGAGGCGATATTTTGTCAATAGGAAAAATGAGGGGGGGAGGAATGAACGATGGGTCTTGACAAAAATCGTTAACAAAAGGATAATATCGGAGAGCCAATCAGGTAAAGGCCTCTCAAATGAGAATTGGTGATTGTTTACATTTAACCACTCAACTGAATCGAAGCCTGTCCTGGCGGCAGACCAGGGATCTCCGGGACTCACTAGCCATACCCACCCGCCCGATTCGGGCAAGTAGGAGAATCATCATTTAACCAAAATTACATGGTTCGGCTTCATCTCTATATCTCGGGTCGTGTTCAGGGGGTCTTCTTTCGAGGCCGTACACAGGACGAGGCTTTGAGGTTCGGACTGACCGGCTGGGTAAAGAATCTTTGGGATGCTCGGGTGGAGGCAGTCTTTGAAGGGGAGGAGGAGAAGGTGAAGGAGATGCTCAAATGGTGCCACAAAGGTCCTCCCGCCGCCCATGTAACCCAAGTGGAAGAAGTTTGGGAGGAATTCAAGGGGGAGTTCGGCGGTTTTGAAATCAGATTTTGAACCACAAGCCTGTCCTGGTGACAGGCCAGGGTTTACACGAGATTAGCACAGAAACATGGAACACGGATGACGCAGTTCACACGAAGACTCACGGATTATTGCTATTTGGATTTGTGATTTTAACCCTAAATTTAATATCTGTGTAAATCCGTCTCATCCGTGTTATCCGCGTTCTATTTCAATAATTATGAAACTCCATTTTCTCGGCACTTCAGGCGCCTCGCTGACCCCTCGTCCTGGCTGCCAATGTCGGGTCTGCACCGAGGCGCGAGGGAAGGGACCCCCTTATAGCCGGTGGGGGCCAGCCCTCTTTATTGAAGATGAGAATATCCTTTTCGACACCCCGGAAGAGATCAGCCTCCAACTCAATCGGGCCGGGATCAAGAGGGTGAACCATGTATTCTACACCCACTGGCATCCCGATCATACTTTTGGGAAGCGGGTTTTTGAACAACTGAACATCAACTGGGGAGGATTGCCGGGTCATAGGAATTTAAGAACTACTCCGGTCTATCTTCCCCCTCAGGTAAAACAGGATTTTGAAAAACACCTCTCCTTAATGGATCACCTCACCCACATGGAAGGACTCAAACTGATTACGATCCAGGAGATCCAAGAGGGAGAGCCGGTTCAGATAGGAAGTCTAACCGTCAAGGCAATCCAGATGGAGAACCCTTCCCTCTATGTCTACCTTCTCACTGAGGGGAAGAAGCGAGTTTTGTTAGCCCTGGATGATACGAAAGGATGGAAGCCGGATCAAGACCTCACGGGTGTCGACCTTGTTGTCTTGGAGACCGGCTGGTTTGAAGTGGACCCTGAAGGAAAATTATTACTGGCTCCTGAACTCCCCCTGAGACAAGAGGAAGCCTCTTTTGAGGAGACACTGGAGATCTTAAAGACCTTGCAGGCAAAGCGTGCCATCCTCACCCACATTGAGGAGATGAATGCCCGCACCTATGGAGATTATCTCGAACTGGAGAAGGAATATCAGGAATCTCGTTTAACCTTTGCTTATGATGGTTTGATTGTGGAGGTGTAAGACGGGGGAAAAATCTTTAAATCATATTGATCAAAGTCTTGGCATTCTTGACGGCATAACCATAGGCATCGTTATTGAAATAGATATAGACATCCCTTCCTTCTTTACGCCATCTCTTGATTTGTCGGGCATCCTTCTTTAATTGTCCTTCGGAATAAGATCCTCCATAATGGGCGGCTGTACCGTGGCGGCGGAGATGGAGAAAATCCCCGGTAGGGACGTATTGCCCGAATCAGGCTCCTGTAAGGTTACTCTTCCACTGTTT
>JADFOU010000056.1 GCA_022562655.1 candidate division TA06 bacterium | reverse complement strand
TATGCCTCTCCCACATCTCGAGCCTCTCTGAGTTCACTTGCCAGGAGTTTCATAATGAGATGTTCATGTGCACGTCCATTGGCATAGATCCCCATATTGGTCAGGGTTGCACCCGGGAGAAGGTAACGCAAGATATCGCAGTATTTTCCCCGGATGGTTCGGTTATAGGCACTGGTTGCTGCCTTCAGAACGATCTCGTCCTGAATCTTCTTGATGGGAATGGGAGTGGCATTCTTGGAAGATTGGAAGAGGAACTCCTCTTTCGGACTCTTCCTTCTTAAAAATGCTCGCATGGGGTCGACCAGATCGGCATAAGTCTTTAGGAGGAAGCGACTGGTCTCTTCATAGATTCCCTTATGTTTTGAAGCCATCACTCGAGGCTCCCGATAGAAGTCATCTACCTCAAAGACGACATATCGAGTGGACTTCTCTATGGGAGAGAGGAGGCGGGGATCCTCCAAGACCTTGGTGAGGATATTAGAAACCCCTTCCAGGGCAATATGTCCTCCCATCAATTCATTCACGGACTCATCTCCAAATTGTTCCAGAACCCGTTCATAAAAGGCTTCCCCTGCCTGGATGGATTCAGAGGGGTCTAAGAGTTTCTGATAGACTTCTCTGGCGATCTCAAGGGCCTTGGCTTTGTCCAGGACACCCGAATCGGGTTGTCCTTCTTTGACAAGCGGGGTCGCTTGTCCTACTACGGCTTCCAGGATGGCCTTTGCCACAGTCTTTATCCCCCGCTGCCCATCTTTCAGAAACTCATCGAGCAAAACCCTTCTCAAGGAGGCTCTTGACCGGCTGTATCGAGAGAACCCGGCACCGGCGATGACCTGGGGAAGGGCACTCGTCAGGGCAAAGATGGGTTTGTCCAGGTTGGTGACATAGGGGCTGAGGAGGGCTTCCTCTTCGGGGGAAAAAGTCTCTCTTTTCATTTTTTCTACGATTTACCTGCAGTCTGGATGTCCTTGGGACGAAAGTGAGTGATCCCCTCTACACTTGAGAAGATCTTATCAGCGGATGCAATATGATGGATACCTGACCTTTCCATGATTGCCAGCAGAATCGAATCCAGGGTAAGAAACCCATAGGATTTTGACAATTCTAAGCCACGAACCACATCACGAAAAGAAACCGGCGCTATTCCAATCTTCATCGCCAAAATGGCAAGGGTTCTCACCCTGTAAAGATGGAGTTTCTTTACAATCTCTGGATTTTTAGCCAATTGTTGAGCTGGTCTTGTACCTCTTATGAACCCTCTCTCCTGTGCCTCACTGATCATGAGTCGATGAGTGACTTCATGGAGAACCGTGATCGGTGTTATACCCCGAATCAATCCGGAAGAACACCGTTTGAGAAGATCACGACAGGAATGGGACCTTCCTACAAAGTGATAGATGAAAATATTGGCATCAATGACAAGGATTGTCCCATTTTCGACTTCCTCAAGTCTCAAAGAGATCTGATTCAAGAACTTCCTTTAACTCCTTTGGGCTGATCTGAATAGTTCCCCAGGTTGCATCCACTATGTCTGGATTCCCTCTGATCTTGCGACGATCCAGATAGGCTTTGAGGGCTTCTTCAATGATACGACTTATGGGTTTCCCCTCTCGGGCAGCCTCAAGGTGTAGACGCTTGATCAGGCTCTTTTCTAAAACTGTACCTATTTTCTGGCGCATTTTCACACCTCCTCTTCTAAAAATAACACCAATCGAAAAATTTGTCAAGAAATTTCTTGAAATCTTGAAATTTCTTCTCATGGGATAAAAAATCGTCTTTTGGCTAATGCGGAATAGACCCTTGGGGTGATAAAATAGAAGGCAAGTCCGATAAGGATTCCAGCCAGGGCGTCCACTGCGTAGTGGAAGCGGCCATAGACCGTGCCCACGATCAAACCGATGACGAAGGGAGCTAAAATAATAAAAACACGTCTTTCAAACCGCCTTGCCCAGAGAAGGACGAGGAGGGCAACAGCGACATGGGAACTGGGGAAGGCTGTCCCTACACTGTCCCAACGACCCAAGATGAAATGGGTAAGGGTATAGAAGGGATAACCAGATAGTGGGGGTCCTATCTTTTCAAACTGGTAGTAAGGCCCACTGACGGGATAGAAGATGAAGATGAGATAGCAGAAGAAGAAACAAGCGGTGAGAGAAAAGACGAAGAGACGAAACTCCTTCCACCGCTTCTTGAAATAGAGGGTAAACCCGAGGGAGGGGATGAGGAAGTAATAGGAAAAATAGGAGAGATGAAAATATTCTGAGAGGAGGGGGTGTTGAAAGATTTCAGAGAGCCATAGGCTTGGTTGTCCTCCAAAGATGAAATCCTCCAAAACAAGTATTGCCCCATCGTAGCTCCCTACAGAGAAAAAACGGTTGAGAACGTCCAGTTCTTGATAGATGAAGGGATAACTCATAACCGGATACCAGTGGCGAAGGAAGGAATATCCAGGCAGTTGAGGAGGGAAATAATGGATAAAGAGAAGAAGGAGGAAGATGAGAAAGAGATGGATGGTGAAACGGAGTGGCCAGAAATAGGAAGGAGTATGAAAGACAAGGATGAGGAATGCGGTAAAGACGAGATAGAGAAGAATGAGGAGATCTGTGGGGAAAAATTTGCTTTTCAAAACAATGGTAAAATTAGAAACTGGAAATTAGTAGCTGGATATTGGGATAAAATAAGTGATAGAACACGGATGACACAGAAAATAAGGATAATCGCGGGTTACTTCTTTTGGGGTTTACTAAATAATGCAATATTGATCTGTGGAAATCCGTCAATTCTTCCGCCTTTGGCGGAACCCGCTTTAGGGCGATGTGCAATCCGCGTTCCATTTTTTGATTTCCGATTTAAAACCCTGACCTGTCGTCAGGACAGGTTTCTATAACGAATTTCTAATTTCAAATAACCAATTTTGATTCGTTCAAAGCCATCCTTGATCCTGATACCAGAGGGCTGTCTCGGCAACCCCTTGTTTCAAAGAATACAAGGGTGTGTACCCAAAATCCTCCTTCGCCATTGAGGAATCACATATCCAATATCTCTCCTGAATCTCCCGGACCTTTTCTCGACTGAGAAGAGGAGGTCTCCTGCTGATCCGGCTAAAGCCCTCTTCCCAGAGGGAAGCGAGATAGAGAAATAGGATCGGGATATGGATGAATCGGATGGGATGTACATTCAAGGCAGATGCGATGGTATGGGCAACCTCTGACCAAGAATAAAGGGTGTTGTCCGAGATAAAATAGACCTTCCCGATTGTCTTTGGGGTCTCAAGAACCAGGAGCGCTGCCCGGACAAGATCCTTGACATAGAGGATACTCAGGAGGCGATCCCCAGATCCCGCGAGGGGCATCCACCCTCGCCGGATATAACGAAAAATAAGGTAAAACCCCCTCTCTCTCGGGCCATAGACAGTCGGTGGACGGAGAATCGTAATGGGGAGTTCCTCGGTATACTGGAGGAGAAACTCCTCTGCCCTCCTCTTGCTCTCTCCATAGGAGTTGATAGGACTCGGATCCACCGAGTCTTTGGGAGGTTCTGCTGTAAGGGAGGGACCAACGGCAGCAAGACTGCTGAAGTAGACGAACCGTCGAAGTGACCCTTTCACTGCAAGAGAGGCTCTCAAGAGATTCCGGGTCCCCTGATGGTTCACCTGATCAAACTCCTCTCGATCCATCGCCTTCGTCAGTCCAGCGAGATGAAAAACGAAATCTTGTCCCTGGATCCCCCTTTGGAGAACTTCTTCATTTTTTAGATCTCCTTCCAAAAAGGAGAGGGGAAGGGAAGAGAGACTTTGGAGGGAAGATTCTTTTCGGACGAGACAGGTCACCTGAATCCCTTGCTCTAAAAGGGCCTCCACCAGATGGCTCCCAATGAAACCCGTCCCTCCTGTGACGAATGCCTTCATGGGATAAGACGGTTAAATGGTAATTGGTTAAACGGTTAAATTTAACTATATAACTATTTAACAATTTAACTTTTTAAGGATTTTTCATAGACTCGATACCGTTTGTAGATAGTCGCACCAACGTTCTCTGCCCCCCGCTTCATCATGATATTGTCCTCTAAGATCCAGGACGCCTCCCCCATCCGGTAACCCTTTTCCAATCCCCTGCGGAAGGTCTCATAGTAGAAGAGACCGTCAATCCCCAGTCTCCGATATTGTTCTTTGACTCCCAGGGTGATCAAGCGCACGGCGTCAATTTTTCTCATATACCAGCGGAGTTTCAAAAGGCCGAAGGGGAAGAGACGGCCATTGACCTTCTTGAGAGCCTGGTTGATGTCGGGAAGGGCAAGGGAGAAACCCACAGGTTCTCCCTTTACTTCGGCGATCAACACCAGATCTGGATCAATAACAGACTTTCCTATTACTTTCTCCCTAAGATCCTTCGCCATATGAGTGAATTCCTTGTCCGTCATCGGGACAAATCCCCAGTTTCTTTCCCAGGCGGAATTGTAGATCTCCTTCATTCTCTCGACCTCTCTCTCAAAATCTTTCAGGTTGATGGATCGAAGGGTGATTTTCCTTCGTCTTTGAATCAACTCTGCAGCCCGGCGGAGCCTATGGGGCAACTCTTGCCTGTAGATTACATACGCCAGAAGATCCTTCGCCTTTTGAAAACCATATTCCTCCATAAACTCGAGATAATACTCTGGATTATAGGGCATCATCACCATGGGGGAAGAATCAAAACCTTCAATCAGAAACCCACACTCATCGTTAGTAGAAAAGCTCATGGGACCTCGAAGGAGAACCATCCCCTTCTCCTTCACCCATTGGGAGGCTGCATCCAAGAGAACCTTCGCAACATCAAAATTTTGGATGGACTCGAAGAACCCGAAGAATCCCACCTTTTCTTTGTGGAAGGCATTGTGGTTCTCATTGAGGATGGCGGCAATCCTTCCCACCACCTCGCTTCCCTCCCGGCATAAAAAAAATGCCACATCGGCATGTTCAAAGAAGGGATTTTTTTGGGGATTGAGGGTTGTTTTGAGTTGAAGACGAAGGGGAGGAACCCAGTGTGGATAATCTTTATAGATTTTCCAGGGTAACTGAATAAATTCGCCCATCTCCCTTCGGGAGGAGACGGGACGAATATCTAAAACCATTGTTTGGTTAAATAGTTAAATGCTGATTGGTTAAATAGTGACTTTCAATAATTTAACAATTTAACCATTTAACCAATTACCAATATTAAATGATTCCCTCTTCTTTTCCAAGTCTCTGGAAGGTCTCCAGAACAAAGTCCAACTGATCTTCCGTATGGGTAGCGATATAACTCGTCCGCAGTCTTGCAGTCTTCTCCGGAACGGCAGGACTGACGACGGGATTGGCGAAGATCCCGGCTTCCATGAGCTTCCTCCAGAACGTGAAGGTTTTTATGTCGTCACCGATTATAACAGGGACCACAGGCGACTCACTCCCTCCGATATTGAAACCCAATTCCCGGAAACCCTTCCACATCTTCCTTGCATTCTTCCAGAGGGATTCCTGCAGTTCTGGCTCCTCCTGCATCACCTCTAAGGCAGCGAGGGCCGTTGCCACGGCACTGGGCGGCATGCTGGCACTAAAGATGAGGGTTCGGGCATGGTGCTTGAGATAGTCAATCACCCTCTCCTCCCCAGCCACAAAGCCTCCAATGCAAGCGAAGGACTTACTGAAGGTTCCCATCACCAGATCCACTTCCTCCGGAAGGTTGAAGTGATGAGCGGTCCCACGACCCCCCTCACCCAGTACTCCCAGGGCATGGGCATCATCCACCATCAATCGAGCTTCATAACGCTTGCTCAGTTCCACAATAGTGGGGAGAGGGACAATATCTCCTTCCATACTATAAATCCCCTCGACGACAATCAATTTTCCCTGTTTCGGGTGGATCTTTTTGAGAACTCTATCGAGGTCTTCTGGATCGTTATGGCGGAAGCGAAGAATCTCCGCGTAGGAAAGTCTGCAGGCATCCACGATGGAGGCGTGGGCAAGTTTATCCACGATGACCACATCGTTCTTTCCCAAGAGGGTATCAATGATTCCCAGATTTGTCTGGAACCCTGTGCTGAAGACGAGACAAGCCTCAAAGCCTGTGAAGGCAGCCAATTTTGCCTCCAATTCCTCATGAAGGTCTAAGGTACCGTTGAGAAAGCGACTCCCCGTACATCCGGTTCCATATTTCTTCATCGCCTCTTGGGCGGCTTCGAGGATTTTAGGATGGTGGGTAAGCCCCAGATAATTATTGGAGCCGATCATCACCTTCTTTTTCCCATCCACGATCACTTCCGTGGCGCTCGAACCCTGAATGGGGATATAATATGGATAATACCCGTTTTGCCTCGCCTCCTCGGCACGGGTAAATTTAAAACACTTCTCAAAAATATCCATTGAAAAATCAGTTAAATGGTTGAATGGTAACTGGTTAAATGGGCTTTTTTCAGTTGCGGATTAAACCCACTTTCTATTCACCAATTACCAATTACCATCTTCAAGTGTCATCTTTTTATACCACTCTCAAACTCCCCTGTCAACCCAAATCTTCCAGCTCAAAAACTTGTAAGGAAATTTTCAGATTCCAGTCCCTGTCCCGATCCAGAGTTGCAGGCCCACCTTACGCGGACGAAGCAAACAGGAGATTGCTTTGTCGCTACGCTCCTCGCAATAACATTGTCCCAAATTGGGAGCGAAATCATAGGCGAGGGACCCGATCTCGGCTGGCGAACTAAATCTCAAAACCTAAGATAGCCAGTTGATCTTCCCAGGGAGTCATTGTGATCTTGTATTATAGATTATTCCTAACATTCAAATCTCAATCTTTCCTTTATAGGAACTGTCGCTGAGTGAGTTCCCTGAGGCGGGTCAGGTATCGACTTCAATGCAATGACAAATGACAACCCTGAAACAAGTTCAGGGCAAATGACAAATATACCCCTCCTCTCCCTACTATTCGATCCTACCTTTGTACTGAAATTGTCTCTGGTAGAGATCCTTAAGGCGGGTTAAGGTGTCCGCTTCCCGAGGGGTTTTGTCCTCACGGATTCGTGTAAAGCGGGCAAATCGGAGGGCGAAGCCCGATTCGTATTTGGGGCTCCTCTGGATCTCATTGTAAGCAATTTCGACGACAATCTGGGGTTTGACAGAAACTGTATAAGGGGTTTCAGAGATCTTGAGATTCTGAAGGTCTTTTGTCATTTGGATGAACTCTTCATCGGTAAGGCCCTTAAAGGTCTTCCCAATGACCCAGTATTCACCGGTTTCACTATCCCTGCATGCCAGATGATAGTTGGAAAGCCACCCTTCCCGCCGCCCCGACCCCCAGTCCGCCGCCACGATGACCAGGTCGAGGGTCTCAGCAGGTTTAATCTTAAACCATCGCTTCCCCCGGGCACCGGGGGTATAGGGGCTCTCGAGGGACTTTGCCATGAGCCCCTCGTGCCCTGAGATTGTCGCTTCTTTCAGAAAAGACTTCGCCTCCGAGATCTCTCCGGTGATGATCCGCGGGACAAGAAGATCTTCAGGAGAGATCTCTTTGAGGCATTTCCATCGTTCTTTATAAGAGAGATCGATGAGGGACCTTCCATTCATATAGAGTAGGTCAAAAAGGAAGAGTCTCACCGGGACCTCCTTCATCGAAAGTTCCACCTTATGAACCCGTCGAAATCGTCTCATCAATTCCTGAAAGGGGAGGGGCTTCCCTTGGGAGTTTGTGGCGATCACCTCTCCATCGAAGATCGCCTCTTTCGCTTGGATCTCCTTATGGATCTGAGTGGTGATCTCAGGAATACTCTCCGTCACCTCCTTCAGATGCCTTGAAAAGATCCTCACCTCCTTCCCTCCTTTATGAATCTGAACCCTTGCCCCGTCCAGTTTATATTCTAAAGCTGTCTTTCCCTGATGTTCTGCGATAAGTGAAGAGAAGTCCTCCCCCAATTGTGCCAACATGGGCTGGACGGGGTGGAAGAGGTGGAGCGAAATCTTTACTAATCCCACTCCTCCCTGGGTGAGGGCGATCCTTGCCAACTCTCCCAGGTCTCCCGTGAACATCTGTGCTCTCTCAACCAACTGATGGTCCACATCCCCCGCTTCTGATAGGGCCTTCAACATCATCCCTTCCCCTACCCCATGACGCATCTCCCCGAAGATGATCTTCCTCAAGATCCTCGCCTCCTCCCTGGAGGCTCGATTGAATAACTTCTCCAAAAGTTCCCCTTTCTCCTTTCGTGAACCTTTTCCAGAGGCTTTGGCAACTTCGGAAAAGATCTGGTGAACTTCTAAGACCGTTAATCCGTCTGAGGCGGATCCTGTAGAGGCGGGTTTCACACCCGCCCCTACCTCTTGAAGGGATTTCCAACTCACATCTAAAGTTCGAGGATCTTGAGTGGAAAAAATGGTGCCCAGGAGGAGATAGACGGCCGGGGCAATCTCCCCTTCATGGAGGGAGAGAAGGAAATCACCCAGAAGGCGCATCTTCTCCTTTCGCTTTTGGGTCCCTTCAAGCCTCTGGCACAATTGGACGAGTTGGGAGAAGGAAGTTGGCATACGGTTCTCACTAAAAAATGGTAGCCGCTGTTGCAACCTAAAGGTTACGGCTACCTTTTTACTGATTTGACAAATTACGAGAAGAGGGCTGGCATGGGCTCAAAACCGGTATCCCAATCTCACATAGGGACCAATTCCCACTCCTCCCTCCCCTATTAAGAAGACAGGACCCATATCAACCCGAAACTTCTTCCTCTGGGGTGGACCTGCAGCCACTAGAAGAAGACCTGGAGAGAATTCTGGAAAAGAGATCCCTTCTAAGTAGAATTGAATTCCTCCTAACTCACGGTGATAGGCAAAGAAGAGGGAAGGGTGAAGACCTCCATTCAAGTAGAGAATGGGAGTGAGGGTAAATTCCTCCTTTCCTACCTTGAGGGTAGAAGCAAGAAAAATTTGAGAAAGAGAATAGTAATAATACTCGTCAAAAAATTCAAAAGAACCTTTCAAGTAATTAACACCAATGGAGATATTTCTTTTGTCTTTAGAAAGGACCCCTATCTTTGACCCGACATAGAAGCCAGGTGGAATTATGGATAGACCCATATTGTGATTCCATCGGTCTGAAAGACCATAGGAATAATGGAGAAGCGTTACTCCCCCGCCATAGATAACCCCTTCTCCTTTAGAGTAAAGGTCTCCCCGCATTCCATAAGGAAGAAGGAGGGGGTCCACGAGGGAGATGAGAAGGAAAGGAAGGATGTGAGGAATCATCGAAGAATTCCCACTGAGACCCCGAAACTGATCCGAAGGTCTCGTAAAGGCATCTCTACAAGTTGAGGACGGGGATCCTCCCAAGGCCAGGAATAATCTTTCAGTCCTTTATAGATATCAAAGAAACTGACCTCTGAAACGAGACCTATATCTTTAGAAGGATTGTGATTCAGTCCGATGGTAAAAACACTTGCCTCCCCTTCCCATACTCCTCTCTCAAATCCCGTGGACTCCTCCCCCCTCCAGGACAACTCTGTGTGGACAACTGTCAGGAGACGACGAGTGGCAAGATAGAAGTTGGAGTTGTCAAAAGGGATACCGAGATAAAGTGTGAAGAAAGGACGGGTATTCCCCCTTAAATCGGTCAGCCCCCCAATTCCCACCCCGGGTGAGATCTTTTTCTGGATGGGGAAGAGCCGGACCTCTCCCTGAAGACTTTTCATATCTGTCGAGGCGAAGAGGTCTAAGGGCCCTTTCTGTAGATTGAAGAAAACACTACCCGTTCCGTGGGCAGTAACGGTCAGGTTCTCTTTAACCTCCGCTGGCTCAATAACCTGATTCCCCACGGAGAGTCCGAGATGCAGACTCTCCTCTCTCTCTGACTTTATCAACATCGTTGGTGGAAGGATGATCTCATTATCGAGAGAGACATGTCTTATGGGTTCATGACATCCTGCAAAAAGCAACAGGAA
>JADFOU010000055.1 GCA_022562655.1 candidate division TA06 bacterium | reverse complement strand
TTTCACAAGTTTTTGCCTTTTTCTTCGCTTTTCGAGTTCTGCAAACAGGGAAGTCTCTTCGGCTATCGAAAATGAGGTTCAATTTGAATCCTGCACTTGTGAAGACCCTCCTCATCATCGGACTTCCTGTGGGTCTTCAGTTTGGGATGATGGGGGGTGTTCGGATGGTGGTCCTTCGGCTTACAGCGGAGTATGGGACTGAAGTCCTGGCGGCTGCAGGGATAGGGTTTCGAATCCTTTTGATGGCGGTCCTTCCTGTCGTTGCAATTGGGATCGCTACCACGACCCTTGTAGGTCAGAATCTGGGAGCTCGAAAGGTGGGGAGGTCAGAGCGCTGCGGACTCCAAGCGATTGTATTGGCATGCGGGGTGATGGTGATCTTCGGTTTCTTCACCGCACTCCTGGCAAAGCCCCTGATGGAGGTCTTCACAAAAGATCCGGGAGTGATTCAATCTGGGGTTGGATTCTTGAAAATCGTTCCCCTCTCCCTTCTCTTCATCGGGTTTGCAATCGCTGCCAATGGGGTCTTCCGAGGTGCGGGGAATACCACTCCTCCGATGGTCATCTCCTTCCTCAAACTTCTTCTCCTCTTCCTCCTTGCCTTCCTCCTGCCGAAAGTACCCCATTTGGGGGTGAAGGGGCTCTGGTGGGCGATGGTCTTTGCCTATGTCCTTGAAGCGGGTTTAAACGGAGGGTGGTTCTTTCTGGGAAAATGGAAGGAGCGGAGGGTAGAAGGGGATGAGAGCCGTATTTTCTCCCTTCCAGCCGAGTCGTGAGGAAAGCCCTTCTTCTCTCTTTCTCCTTGACAATAACCGCTTTTTGGGTATATATTTAAAGGCTCTAAAAATATGGAGAAATTAATCTTTGAACGCTCCTCTGAGGGGAGAAGGGGGCATCTTTTTCCGGAACCGGATGTCCCGGTAAAGGGGGCGGAGAACCTTATCCCAAAGGATTTCCTTCGGGTGTCTCCACCCAATCTCCCTGAAGTGAGTGAGAGCGAGGCGGTTCGCCATTTTATCAATCTCTCAATCCTGAATCACCATGTGGATAAGGCATTCTACCCCCTCGGCTCCTGCACGATGAAGTACAATCCCAAGGTGAATGAGGAGATTATCCGCTATCCCGGGTTCGCCTCCCTCCACCCCCTCCAGCAAGAGGAGACTCACCAGGGGGCTTTACGACTTTACTATGAGATGGCCCAGTATCTCTGCGAGATCTCTGGAATGGATGAGGTCACCCTCCAGCCCGCCGCCGGTGCCCATTCGGAATGGACCGGGATGATGATCATCCGTGCCTACCACACGAAGAAGGGCAACCCTCGATCCAAAATTTTGATCCCCGACTCTGCCCATGGAACCAACCCTGCCACAGCCACACTCTGCGGGTACAGGACTGTCCAGATCGAGTCGAACTGTAAAGGGCTTGTCGATCTTGAGCATTTAAAAAAAGAGATGGATACAGAGGTAGCGGCTCTCTTTCTCACCAATCCCAATACCCTGGGTCTCTTCGAGTCGGAGATCCTGAAGATTGCCGAGACGATTCACGAGAAGGGGGGTCTTCTCTACCTCGACGGTGCCAATCTAAACGGTCTTTTGGGTCTTGTGAAGCCCGGGGAGATGGGCTTTGATATCCTCCATTTCAATCTCCACAAGACCTTCTCTGTTCCACACGGGGGTGGGGGACCCGGTGGTGGGGGGCTCGGGGTCCAGAAGGAACTCGCCCCATTCTTTCCCGTTCCTGCCATAGAAAAGATAGGGGATCGTTATACCCTCAGTATGGACAGACCTGACTCCATCGGTCCGGTGCACATTTTTTATGGCAATTTTCTCGCCATTGTTCGCGCCTATACCTATATCCGAATGTTAGGAGCGAAGGGGCTCAGGCGGGTGAGTGAGAATGCCCTCATCAATGCCAACTATCTCATGCGGTCCCTTGAACCCTACTATGACCTTCCCTACAAACAGAACTGCATGCATGAATGTGTCTTCTCCGGAGACCGTCAGCGAAAACTCGGCGTGAGGACTCTGGACATCGCCAAGAGGCTTCTGGATTTTGGTCTCCATGCTCCTACCATCTACTTTCCCCTGATCGTTCACGAAGCCTTAATGATCGAACCCCCAGAGACGGAGTCGAAGGAGAGTCTGGACAATTTTATTCAGGTGATGATTCAGATTGCCAAGGAGGCGGAGACCCATCAGGAACTCCTCACCTCTGCCCCTCATAACACCCCCGTCAGGCGCTTGGATGAAGTGAGGGCAGCAAAGGAGTTGGATGTAAAATACAATGGAAAATAGAATGATTGTTCTTATTTAACCGAATCGAATCCGCCTAAGGCGGACCAAACCACCCAGTAAGAGAATCACCATTTAACTGTCTCATAGATGTTCGATTTTTTGAAAAATGCATTTGGGAATCCGGATCAGGAGATCGTCAGTCCGGATGAAATCCCGCCGGAACGGAAAAAGGTTCTCTTCGAGACCTTGGCAAAGGGGATTGTGGAGAGACGCCTTACGGCTCCCGCCATCTTCTTTTTAGAATCGGTAAAACCATTGAATTTCTTAGGGAGTCAGGCAATGATCTTCTTCGAACCCATCATCCGTTCCATTTTTTCCTTTCAAGCCTACTCCGAATTTGCCATCCTCCTTCAGGACCGGGAGACGGTGGAGAAGTTGATTCAAGAAATCGAGAGGATGGAAGAGGAGAAATCAAAATCGAAAAAGCAATCCGCCAAAGGCGGATAAATTAAAAATTGATCTTCCCGAATTGTGGATCCATATTTTTCGAAATTCTGAGGAGGGCGAGCATGAAAAGGAGATTTCAAATCGTTTTATGGGTGGGGTTGTTTATAATTTTCTTCTTCATCACCCCTCGTCTTCTTGCACAAGAAGGGCATCGCCTTGACATCAAGGAACATCACTTGAAAAATGGCCTTCAAGTTCTCATTTTAGAAGATCACGCCGTTCCTGTCGTCACGGTTCAGGTCTGGTGTCGGGCAGGATCGAGAAATGAGCGTCCCGGGATTTCGGGGGTCTCTCATGTTTTGGAACATATGATGTTCAAAGGGACGAAGAAGAGGGGTCCGGAGGAGTATTCAGAAATAATCCAACGCCATGGGGGGATCGACAATGCTTTCACTTCCAACGATATGACCGCCTACTACTCCATTCTCCCCTCCTCCCAGATCGAACTGGCCTTTGATTTAGAAGGGGATCGCTTCACCCGTCCCGTATTCCGGGAGTTCTTGCCAGAACGGGATGTAGTGAAGGAAGAAAGGCGTCTGGGAGAGAACGACCCCCAGGATCGTCTCTATGAAGAGTTACAAGCGACCGCCTTCAAGGCTCATCCCTATGGCTCCCCTGTGATCGGGTGGATGAGCGATCTGGATAATTTGACTGTGGAAGATCTGGAGACTTACTTCCAATCCTACTATTCACCCAGTAATCTCACTCTTGTCGTTGTGGGAGATGTAGAGGAGAAGGAAGCTCTCCGTCTGGCAAAGAAATATTTTGGGAAGATCAAGAAGAGGGAGACCCCACCCTCTGTAAGGACGGTGGAGCCTGAACAGTTGGGGGAGAAACGAGTGGAGGTTCATCGGGAAGCCCGTCTTCCCGTCGTTGCCATTGCATATCATATCCCGGAATTCACCCATCCGAAAGCCCCCACCTTCCAGGTCATATCTCGAATCCTCGCAAGTGGGGAGAGTTCACGACTCTATCAACGATTGGTCTATGAGGAGCAGATCGCTACCCATGTCTATGGTGAAGCAGATCTTCGTATCGATCCGGGTCTCTTCCTCCTCTGGAGTATGGTGAGCACCGGTCACACAGGAGAGGATTTAGAGAAGATAGTCTATGAGGAGATAGAAAAGTTAAAGAAGGAACCTGTCTCCGACCGGGAATTGAAGAAGGCGATCAATCAAGAGGTGACTGAATTCATTTTTGATCAGGAATCGGTTCTCCGTCAAGCCTTCACCATTGGGTGGATCAATGTTTTGGGCTCTTATGAGATGGTAAATGAAGTGGTGGAGAAAATGAGGGGAGTGACGAAAGAGGATATCATGGAGACCGCAAAGGAGTTCTTCACGGAGAAGAATCGCACTGTAGCTACCCTTGTTCCCGAACTACCCGAGAATCTGGTAAAATAGTCCTTGGAGAAAAAGATGAAGAAGAGATGGCTTGTTTTACTGTTCTTCAGTGTTGCAGTTCCCCTGTTTTCTACAGCTCAAGGGGATGTAGGGGTTCAAAATTTTGAACCCCTACAAAAGGGGTTTGTGAGACGGCGGGTCGAACTCCCTAATGGTCTTGTTGTTCTCGCCGTGGAGAAACATAAACTCCCCATGGTTCATATCGAGATATTGGTGAAGGCAGGATCTATTAATGACCCTGAAGAAAAAGCGGGTCTGGCAAACCTAACGGCAAGTCTTCTGGACAAGGGGACGAAGACCCGAACTGCCTTGGAGATTGCAGAGCAGATCGACTTTATGGGGGCAAGGGCTTCCGTCAGCAGTGACTCTTGGACTACACGGAGGTTTATCACCGTCCTCAAGAGGGATTTGGAGAAGGGGTTGGATCTCGTCTCCGAAATCGTGATGAACCCTACCTTTAAAGAAGAGGAGATCGAGCGGGAGAGGAAGAAAGTACTCTCTGCAATTCTCAGGAAGAGGGAACTACCTAACCGGATTGTCTCTGAGACCTTCCAGGAGTTGGTCTATGAAGGGCATCCCCTCCACAGACCTTTGGATGGGTATGCAGAGACTGTCCCGAAGATTACCCGAAAGGATATTGTCACCTTCTACCAGAACTTCTACCTTCCCAATAACGCAATTCTGGTGATCGTCGGAGATCTGAGCCTCGACGAGATCGTGAATTACGCCGAGAACTATTTCGGGAAATGGGAGCGATCCGTCTTTGGCAGACCCTCTCTCCTCGGGTTCCCTGAGGTGAGACCCATACAGGGGAAGCGAGTGAAGATTGTGGATATGGACATCAGTCAATCTTACCTTCTGTGCGGTCATATCGGACTCAAACGGAATGATCCGGACTATTCCGCCTGCCGCGCGATGAACTATATTCTCGGGGGTGGAGCCTTTGCCTCCCGGTTTTTTAGAGAGATACGGTCTCAAGCAGGGCTTGCTTATTCTGTTTATTCCAATTTCACCGGGGGAAGTCTTTTGGAGGGGACCTTTAGAGCGGGGTTCCAGACCAAATTAGAGTCGACTTCACAAGTCCTGAACAAGATGCTGGAGATGATTCGTGAGATCCGGTCGGAACTGGTTAGTGAGAAGGAACTGGAGGATGTCAAGAAGTTTTATGAGGGGAGTCTGGCAAGGCGGGGTGAGACCTACGCTCAGGTTGCAGTGCTCGTTCTGAATGGAGAGTATTACGGACTCCCCGATCAATACTGGGTCAAAGAGATTGAGGAGATCAAGGGGTTGACCCGGGAGCGAATCCGGGAGGTAGCGAAGAAATACTTAGACCCCGACAACCTCGTCATCGCCATTGCCACGAAGAAGGAGGATCTGAAATTAGATGTTGAAGGAATTACTCCAGAGATGATAGAGGAGTGAGGTTTAAAGACAAGGAAAAATGAAAAAATCCAAATGAAAAATAAAAGATCCTTCTCAGCGTTCTTAGCGCCTCTGCGGTGAGAAAAAGAAACGGCTAATTTTAACCACTAAGACACTAAGTATATTGAGAGTTTGAATAATGTATAATATACTTTGTGTTCTTTGTGTCTTTGTGGTGAAAAGAATATTATTTTCTCTGCGAACTCTGCGTCTCTGCGGTAAGATTTGAAAATGCAAGAAATCAACACCATACTCGCCACGGATTGTGGGTCTACCACGACCAAGGCGATCTTGATTGAGAAACGGGGAGAGGAGTATCGCCTCATCGTCAGGGGCGAAGCCCCAACAACCGTGGAGTCACCCTTTGAAGATGTGACCCGTGGTGTCCTCAATGCCATCCGGGAGGTGGAGGAACTGTCGGGTCGGAAGTTATTAGATGGCGAGAAGATCATTAAACATTCCAATAAGGTAGGTCAATCGTCCTCGGTTGACGAAGGGGTGGACCTCTATCTCTCTACCTCCTCTGCCGGTGGGGGGCTTCAGATGATGGTGGCGGGGGTGGTGATGACCATGACCGCTGAGAGTGCTGCCCGTGCCGCCTTGGGGGCGGGTGCCATTGTGATGGATTCTATTGCCTCCAACGACGGAAGACTTCCTCACCAGAGGGTGGAGAGGATTCGGAAACTTCGACCCGATATGATCCTCCTCTCGGGAGGGATAGATGGGGGAACCATTTCCCATGTTGCAGAACTTGCGGAACTAATCGGTGCCGCTGACCCCCAACCCCGTTTTGGAACCGGATTTGACCTTCCTGTGATCTTTGCTGGAAATAAGGATGCCCGGGAGATTGTGGAGAAGACCCTCGATGAGAAGACGAGCCTCTCCATCGTGGAGAACCTCCGACCTGTCCTTGAACGGGAGAATCTCGGTCCCGCTCGCCTCAAGATCCACGACCTCTTTATGGAGCATGTAATGGCTCATGCTCCGGGATATAAGAAGTTGATGGGGTGGACCGATGTTCCCATCATGCCCACCCCAGGGGCTGTAGGTCTATTAATTGAGACCATCGCCAAACAGGAAGGGATTCAGGTAATCGGTGTGGATATTGGGGGTGCCACGACGGATATCTTTTCCGTCTTTCAAGAGGTCTTCAACCGGACGGTGAGTGCCAATCTGGGAATGAGCTACTCCATCTCCAATGTCCTGGCAGAGGCAGGAATCGAAAATATTATTCGCTGGATCCCCTTTGAGGTGGAGGAGGGAGACCTCAGAAATCGAATCCGGAACAAGATGATCCGCCCCACCACCGTTCCGCAGACCTTGAAAGAACTTGCCTTTGAACAGGCAATTGCTCGAGAGGCCCTCCGCTTGGCCTTTGAACAACACAGGTCCATGGCTGTGGGGCTCAAAGGGATTCAGCAGGAACGGACCATCTCTGATGCCTTCGCCCAGGAGGCGACGGGAGCCAGCCTTGTGGATCTGATGGGTCTCGATCTCCTGGTGGGGTCGGGCGGAATCCTCTCCCATGCTCCCAGAAGGGTACAGGCGGCTCTGATGCTCATGGATGGTTTTCTCCCTGAAGGGGTAACTCGTCTCGCTGTGGATTCCATATTCATGATGCCTCAATTGGGAGTTCTCTCCACCGTCCATGAAAAAGCCGCAACAGAGGTCTTCAACAAGGACTGCCTCATTCACCTCGGCACCTGTATTGCTCCGGTGGGGGTGGGGAAGGAGAGAGGTCCGTGTTTTAAAATTCGGATTTCGGATTTCGGATTTCGGAATTCCGCACCCCGCACTCCGCAATCCGGATTTGAGAAGGAAGTCGCTTTTGGCGAGATAGCAGTAATCCCCTTGGGTATTGAGGAGAAGGCAACGGTGACAATTGAACCCGCAAAGGGATTTGATGTGGGGGAAGGGAAGGGGAAAAGAGTGGAGAGGGAAGTGGAGGGGGGTGTCGTTGGGATCATCTTAGATGGTCGGGGACGTCCTCTGGCATTGCCACAGGAAAAGTCTGAACGGATTCAAAAACTGAAAAATTGGATTGAGGCTCTGGGGATATACCCAGACTTCAAGTAAGTTGTAGGTAGCATAGTAGTAGGTGGGGGGAATCCCTACTCCCTACCTACTATCTACTGATTAAAAAAAATGGCACACGCCTACACACCGGGCTTAAAAGTAACCGAAAAATTCCTTGTGCGGAAGGAGCGGAGGCTCCCTCTCAAGGGAGAGGTTCTCTCCAAAGTTGGAGAACAGGTCAACTGTGATACCGTAGTGGCGAAGACGAACCTCCCTGGAAATGTTCAGATCCTCAATGTGGCTGGAATTTTGGGATGTCCTCCCCAGGATTTAGGGGAGTATCTTCTGAAAAAACCGGGAGATACGATCCGAAAGGGTGAGACGGTTGCCCAGTCAAAGGGATTTTTCGGGTTTTTTAAATCGAAAGCCCCTTCCCCCTGTGACGGAACTCTCGAATCCATTTCAAACATCACGGGCCAGGCGATCCTCAGGGAGCCTCCTCAGCCTGTCCAGGTTGATGCCTATATCGATGGATCGGTGGTGGAGGTTTTTGAACGGGAAGGGGTGGTGGTTGAGACCGTTGCCACTTTTATTCAGGGGATCTTTGGGGTGGGAGGGGAGATTAAAGGGGAACTCTTTTTCGTATCCGATAAACCGGATGAGATCCTAACAGAAAAGGAGATTGACGAGAAATGTCGGGACAAGGTTCTCATAGGGGGTGCGCTGGTTACGGCACCCGCTGTGAAAAAAGCGATTGAAAAGGGGGCAAAGGGCATCGTTGTGGGAGGAATCGAAGATGGGGACCTGAAGGCCTTTCTGGGATATGAACTGGGGGTCGCCATTACCGGTTCCGAAACCCTCGGCATCACACTGATCATCACAGAAGGCTTTGGTCGAATGAGAATGGCGGATAAGACCTTTTCTCTTTTAAAAGAACATATCGGCGAACGGGCTTCCATCAATGGAGCAACCCAGATTCGGGCTGGGGTGATGCGTCCGGAGATCATCATCCCCCTCGATTCGAATCCGCCTCATTCCCCCTTTATGAAAGGGGGAAAAGAAGGGGGATTGGGTCTCGTTGTGGGAAGCCCCATCCGGGTCATCCGGGAGCCATTTTTCGGTCAATTGGGGAAGGTGACCGGCCTTCCTTCTGAACTCCAGACCATTGAGACTGAGTCGAAAGTGCGGGTCTTGGAAGTCGAACTCTCCGATGCCAGAAGGGTTCTCCTTCCCAGAGCCAATGTTGAGATGATCGAAGGATAAGAGAAGATGGATAGAATTCATCACCATTTTTCGAGAATCGCACAAAAATACAAAGATATCAGAACGACAGATTTAGAACCCATTTTGTTTATCAAAAAGAAACTGGAAGGGTTGTCTGAGGTTGAAGCAGCAGACGTAGGGAGTGGGGTGGGACGATATGATATTGAACTCTTTAACCATTTAGGAAAGAGGCTCTCTCTCACTTGCATAGATAGTAATGACGACATGTTGAAGGAGCTCACGAAGAATCTTAAAGAACACAAAATAGAAAACTTTAATACAATAAAAGCACAAGCAGATTTTCTACCTCTATCCAACAATTCCTTGGATTGTGTCGTTACTTTTAACGCTGTACATCATTTCGAACTATCTGGTTTTCTTCAAGAAGCATCTCGGATTTTAAAAAGTAGTGGAACCTTATTTATTTACACACGTTTACGAAGTCAAAACAAAGAAAATATCTGGGGAAGATTTTTCCCAAGATTCTATGAAAAGGAGTCACGCCTAAAAGAGCTAAATGAATTAAAAGAAATCTTAATAGGAATACCAATACTAAAAAGCGAATCCATTGAATATTTCAAATTCAAGCGAATGGCCAATTTAGAATGGCTTATTGCACAAGCCATGAATCATCATTATTCTACTTTTAGTTTATATGATGAAGAAGAATTTAACGAATCGCTTAAGAAATTTGAGGAGAATATCGCTCGTCATTTCAAAGATTCAAATCAAATCGTTTGGGACGATGAGTATACAATGCTTGTCATCAGAAAGAATAGAGGAGAATAGTGCAAGAGAGGATTGGTTTTTTTAACCATCTAACCGATTTCTTATGATTTCTGTCATCATCCCCTGCCTCAATGAGGAGAAGACCATTGAGAAGGTTATCCTGATTGCAAAGTCATCCGAAGGTGTGGACGAGGTAATCGTGGTAGATGATCGGTCGGTGGACCGAACCGCGGAGGAGGCGAAACAGGCAGGAGCCAGTGTCATCACCAGCACCCATCTCGGGAAAGGGGCTTCTATGCGGGATGGTCTCGTCGTTGCAAAGAACGACCTCGTTGTCTATCTGGATGCGGATGTGGAGAAATATGAAAAGGATTCTGTCGAGAGGATGACTGAACCTCTCCTCCAGA
>JADFOU010000054.1 GCA_022562655.1 candidate division TA06 bacterium | reverse complement strand
GTTCCCGCGGATAACGCGGAGCTCGTCGGCGTGCGGGACGTAGTGGGGGCCGAAGGGCTTGAGCGCGTGTTCGAGGTGCTGCGCGCACTTCGGCGAGCGATCGCTCAGGAGCGGCGTGTGCCGCTAGACGTGATTTTCAGTGATTGGACACTGGCTGATATGGCGAGGGTGCGACCGGGTACGCTCGGGGGCATGCTCGGGATCAGCGGGATCGGGCGTGCGAAGCACGGCTGGTTCGGTCGCGCGTTCTTCGCACGGGCTCGCCTTTGGCGAGCACCTCCCGGGCGAAGGCCACGGCCACACCGCGGCCGATGCCCGAGCTGGCGCCGGTGACGAGTGCGACCTTTCCGTCGAACTTTCCTGGCATGCTCCTACCTCCTGTTGATCTCTTCTCCGCCGCCGATCTCCTCGGCGGGGCATGCATACGCGACCGTCAGCTCCCGCCGGGAGCTTTCTCAGTCTTTCATCCTGTGGCCGCGTCCGGGCCTAGACAGCCGGACGCGGTTTACGCGACGATAGGAGGTCACCAGCGAACGTCAGGACGCCTGCTTCGTCGGCTACCTCTGGGCGGGCCGGCTGTTGGCGGCCGTCCCAGCGCGGAGGTCACCCTACTGGGCGGCCATCCCAAGCTGCTCCAGGAGCCAACGGTGCATCGCAAGCACTCCAGCCTCCTATATAACATGGCCCGAAGATCCGAGTCGCCACAATCCAAGGATCTTCTCTTCGTTTGGCTGGATCCATTGCGCCAAGCGGCACGGTGATGTAGAGACCTTTTCGGATTCGAGAAAGCCACCCTCGAGATGCCCAGTAAGCGAGAAGACGACCTACCCGAGTTCGGTCCATGCTCCATGACTTGGCTACATCTGTGATCGTAAAAGGTCCATTCTGTTCCCTATGCAGAGCATCCAAAAGCCTCCGGTTCTTTTCTGAAATGCCACCAGGAACCTTCGATTTGGTATATTTAAAGTGCATATTCTTCCATAACATGGGAGAATCTTCGCTTTCAATATATCACTATTTCGATGTCGTGTCAAGGGAAAATTGAAAAAAAAGACAGATTTATTTATCCAAGGGCTTGGTAAACCGAGAGCGAAAGGTTAATGTAACTCTTTCAACTCTCCGATCAAAAGCAGAATCGTTCTTGACTTTCCGGATTTCAGGCAGTAAAATCGGGCGTCAGAATGATATGATTTATTCACACGTTATATTTGAGGAGGTTCCTATGAAGATGTACAGAAGCCTGTTTCAGATTTTTGTATTGACATCCCTTGCAGTTTTCTTTCTTGCCGCGGGGTGTTCGCAAAATACCGGCGGCAGCTCTGAGTCCCCACAGCCAACAGAAAAGGCAAAACCAGCTGAGGAAACCATAGAGGAGGTTGAATCCGTGGAGGAGATCAAGGAGGAACCAATCAAGGAGGCGCTCCTCAACCCGGATGGCCCTGCCATGAATCAGGAAGCCCCCGCCGAGTATCGGGTCAAATTCGAGACTAGCAAGGGGGATTTTGTTCTGAAAGTGACGCGGGATTGGTCCCCGAAGGGAGCCGACCGATTCTACAACCTGGTGAAAAATGGTTTCTATGACGAGATCCGCTTTTTCCGAATCATTTCGGGCTTCATGGCTCAGTTTGGGATCAATGGCGACCCGAAGATTTCGGCGAAATGGAGCGATGCAAACATTGAGGATGATCCGGTGAAGGAGAGCAACACCCGTGGCAGGATCAGCTTCGCCATGTCAGGGCCAAATACCCGTACGACACAGGTCTTCATCAACTTCGGAAACAATTCCCGCCTCGATGGATCGGGCTTTTCGTCCTTTGGCGAAGTCATCGAGGGTATGGAGGTCGTGGATTCTTTCTATTCCGGCTACGGTGAAGGAGCCCCCGGGGGAAGAGGCCCCAATCAGGGGCGGATCCAGTCGGAAGGAAACGCGTACCTGACCCAGGAATTCCCAGAGTTGGACTATATCAAGACGGCCCGAATCATTCAATAGTCAAAATTAGAGAGGGTATTTCCTTATGAATGCTATGTGCGAATGTTCGAATATTCTAACATTAGAATATTCGAACATTCGCAAAGAGAAATAAAGCAATAAGATCGTTCAGGTAGGAAGAGAGCGTTAAGAAAATGGTTTTGGAAAAATATCATGCTTCTCTGTTTCCTATCATCTAATGGCCCGGGACAGGCTCAGATTTAAGAAATAAAGGAGATCCTAGGATAATTCTCAAATAAATCGCCCCCCTCAATTTCCCCTTCAATATTTCCCCAATTACCCCCTTGACAAAATTTCATAATTTGGTTAATGGACTGATGAAGCGGTTAAATTTTCGTAGATTTTCTTTCCCATAAGTCAATTGGGCAGTTCTTAAACCTTCATATCACCGCTTTCTTCCTCCACAACTTTCAAAATCACCTCTTATTCAAGCGTAACCGAGGTTATCTGCCTTAGGTGAACTCGGCTACAGTTTTTTGTAAGTTGTGTCCAAATTATGATTTTTGTAATTTAAGTTGACATTGGATGAAGAGGATGGTTAAATTCAACAAGTTTATGAACCAATAGAATTCATACTCTATGAAAATTCCTCTCCTCCAGAAACTCAAGGACCATTTCGGGTTCAGTTCCTTCCGTCCAGGACAGGAGGAGGTAATCTCCACAATCCTTGAGGGAAAGGATGTCCTGGCAGTGATGCCCACCGGATCGGGGAAATCCCTCTGCTATCAACTCTCCTCTCTCCTGTTAGATGGAACGACCCTCGTGATCTCTCCTCTCATCGCCCTGATGAAAGATCAAGTGGATGCTATCCAAGGGGTCAACCTCCTAAAGGCAACCTTTATCAACAGTTCCATCTCTTCAGTTGAACAGGAGAGCCGGATCAGGGGGTTGATCCAAGGAGAATTCAAGATGGTCTATACGGCTCCAGAACGCTTCCGAAGTCGCCCTTTCTTAGAGGCCATCTCCAAGGCAAAAATCTCCCTCTTTGTCATTGATGAGGCCCACTGTATCTCCCAATGGGGACATGATTTTCGCCCCGATTATCTTGCCCTCAAAAACTCTTTCCCCCTTCTCAACCATCCCAGAGTTCTCGCCTTAACCGCCACAGCTCCGCCGAAGATTCAAAGGGATATCAAGACGCAATTAAACCTGGAGAAAGCCGAAACCATCCTCACAGGCTTCAACCGACCCAACCTCTACTTTGAAGTCTTTTACACATTTGATGAAAGGTCGAAATTGAGGGAACTCAAAAAGAGATTAGAAAGAAGCAAGGGAGTGGGAATTGTCTATACTGGAACAAGGCGGGAAGCAGAAGAAGTTGCCCAATTTCTCATTGAAGTCGTCGGAATCCCAGCAGGTTATTACCATGCAGGTCTCGAAAGCGAAGAAAGAGAAACGATCCAAGATTCTTTTATGAAGGAAGAGATTCAAGTCGTCTGTGCCACGATTGCCTTCGGTCTCGGCATTGATAAACCCAATATCCGCTTTGTCATCCACTATAATCTCCCCAGCAGTTTGGAGAACTATTATCAGGAAACAGGTCGTGCAGGAAGGGATGGACTCAACGCAGAATGTATTCTCTTCTATTCACCAGAAGACCGAGCTTTTCAACAGTGGCTCATTGAGAACAAGTCCATCACACCCGAAGAGATCAAGAGGGTTTATCAGGCTCTCGTCCAGCGAAACCAGGGAGAGGAATTCAAAATCCTTTCAGAAGAGATTGAGGAAATGACGGGACTGAGAGAAACGAAAGTTCGTGTCTCCATTCAGGAGTTGGAAAGGTTGGGGATCCTGGTGAGATTACCGGATAGAGCCCAGATGTTCTCGATCCGATTTCTCAAACCCTCCCTCCAGGCGGATTCCTTACCCCTCGATGTGAAATACTTAGCCCAACAGAAAAGGACAAAAGTTGAGCGACTCAACCGGGTGATCCGATATGCAGAATTCAATGGATGCCGTCGCAAATTCATCCTCTCATACTTCGGGGATCATCTTCCTTCCCAAAACCAGCGATGTTGTGACAACTGCGAGACACGCGACATGAAAGTCTCGGCTACCGACTGGAAAGAGGGTGAAACGGTAAACTTGACCCGTCGGATTTTGGAGATCTTTGATCAATCAGAATGGCCCCTTCAAAGGGAGAAGATCCTCCGAAGCCTTGTCGGGAAAAGGCAAGAGAAGATCAAAACCTCCTCCCTCTTCTCCCGAAAAGGGATTGACCGAATTCTCAATGAGTTGATCGAGAAGAGACTCTTGAAGGAGATCGGTTGGGGTCGATCCGCAGTCATCAGGCTGACATCCAAAGGGAAGTCGTCCTTGATTGAGGAAAAATCGATCGAGAGGGATTCCCGATTTGGACAGGGAATTTCAAAGGAACAAGATGGAACGAGCCAGGTCGTCCATCAGGTTCTCGAATCGATTGATACCTTGAGATGGCCTGTAGGAAAAATCAAGATCATCCAGGTCCTCAGAGGTTCAAAAGCGAAATGGATCACTGAATCTCGTTTTGACCGAGGGAAATCCTATGGGGTTTTGTCTCAATACTCCCAAGAACAGGTTGAGAAGATTCTAAACCAACTGTGGGGAAAGAAACTCCTGAAAAGCACAGAGAGAGAACTTCCTGTATTAACCTTGACCCCTTTAGGGAAGAGGATCTTCCGAGAGAAGATTCCTGTGGCTATATCCCTGCCTTTTGAGAAAACCACGAAATTGGCCGACTCTTTAGAGGAGAAGCTATTTGAAGAACTGAAAGAGATACGATTCGAAATCGCAAAAGAGAAGGGCGTCCCTGCCTTTATGATATTTCACGATCAGACATTAAGAGAGATTGCTCATCACAAACCGAAAAGCCTACCCGAGCTCGAAGAGGTTCAAGGAATAGGAAAGGCGAAGGTGGAACAATTCGGGACAAAGGTTATTGAGTCAGTCAACCGATTTGTACGAGCAGACCCAAAGAGAACAGAACCCAAAGGAACTGAGGATGACGAAGAGGTAGAGCGATTTCTTTCTATCCCACATCCAAAATCTCTGAAGGGTGCCTTCAATGAAGGATATGCCCTGGACATCAACAGCCGTCCTACAGGATTTGAATGGAAAAGGACGGAGATTGGAGAGTTGACTTTCCGATTCAAATACGGTTTGGAAAAAGATCTCGTCAGGGAGTTGGCGGACAAAATGGCGTTGTTTATCCTGGACCACCCTCCCTTCGCTAAAGCCGATCTCCTTCTCCCCGTTCCCCCTTCCATCAAAGATCGTCCTTTTGATCCTGTCTCCCTCTTAACGGATATGCTAGAGAAAAAGGTGAACATTCCCGCCCGATTCGACATCATCGAAAAGATACGCACAACTCAACCTCAGAAGGAGATGACGACAGAGGTGCAGAAAGAGAAGAATGTGAAAGGGGCCTTTCGGGTTCCAAACAAGGAAGAGGTGATGGACAAACGCATTTTAATCATTGAAGACCTTTATGACTCTGGAGCCACTTTGAATGAGTTGACCCGAGTTCTCAAAGATGCGGGAACCCGTCAGGTCTATGTCTTAGCCTTGACGAAGACGATCCATTCAGATATGAATTAGTAGATAGTAGGTTGTAGAGAGTAGGTAGGTGACTGATAAAGACGAATCGTTCGATTATGAAATAGAGAAAATGGAAGATTTGAAATATTGGGTGGCATTACACTCTGTAGAGGGCATTGGTCCTTCTCTCTATAATTCTCTTTTAGAAAGATTTGGAGAGCCCGAAGAGGTTCTCAGAGCCTCTCTCGAAGACCTCACACAGATTCCTCGCCTCACGGAGGAGAAGGCGAGAGGGATTCAGGAGTCAACGGACCGCCTCGAAGAGATCGAAGATCTCCTCCTCGCTTTAGACGACCAAGGGGTGAGGATTATGACGATTCGGGAAGAGGATTATCCCGAAGGATTACTCGACTTAAAGAATCCACCCCCTCTCCTCTACCTTTATGGAAACATAAAAGAAGAGGATTCTCAGGCAGTGGCAATTGTGGGAACCCGAAAACCCTCAGAAGAAGGGTATCAAAAGGCGAAGGATTTTGCAAAAGGTTTGGTCGAAGTCGGTTTCACCATTGTAAGTGGCTATGCCGATGGGATTGATACCGCAGGTCACCTGGGTGCAATAGAGAGTGAGGGAAGGACCATCATGGTCCTCAGTTCTGGGATCAACCATTTTCAATTGAAAGAGGGGATGGAATCCCTTGAATTTTTACGCGAAAGAGGGGTGATCCTCTCAGAGTTTTTCCCCAAAGCCCCCTGGAGCGTAGGGGGAGCCATGGCACGAAACCAATTGGTCTGTGGTCTCTCCCGGGCTGTCTTGGTGGTCGAGGCAGGGCTTTCTGGAGGGACCCTCAATACTGCAGAGGAAGCGCAGAAGATGAAGAAACCCCTCTTCGTCTACCGCTATCAAAATCCACCCCCCTCTGCACTGGGGAATGAAGGGCTTATAAAGAATGGGGCGATTGGTGTCGAATCCTATGAGGAATTGATGCAAGTATTGGAAGAGAACGAGTCATTGGTCATTTAACCATTCACCATTTACCCATTAACCAAAAGGTGGTTGACTTCTACACCAAAGTCGGCTAAGCGTTAGGACCCATGCGATCAGAACCTGAGTGTATCCCCTGTATCCTCAAGGACATTGAGGAAGCAGGGAGGCTCATCCTGAAGGATCGGGAAAAGAAGACGCTACTCCTTAAGCGATCTATGGAGTTCCTTGTCAAAGAATTCGATGGGAAGAACCCCCCTCCTTACTATATCACCCATGTCCATCGGATCCTGAAGGAGATCTCCGGTACTAAAACCCCATTTGCGGAGCGGAGAAGGCGATGCAACGAGGTAGGACTTCAAGTGGCAAAAAAGATCGAAAAAGAGATCGAGAAACTCCAAGGCTATGAGCGGTTCGCTCAACTTGCCCTCTGGGCGGTGACGGGGAATTCCGTTGACTTCCGAACAGCAGGATCAGGATATGATTTTGCCCTTCAAGCCATAGAAGAAAAATGGCGGGAAGTCCTCTCCAGAGGACTCGCCGTGGACGAACGAGAGAAAATCTGGGAAGTACTCCAGAGTTCAAAGAGGGTCCTCTATATCCCGGACAATGTCGGGGAACTGGCTCTCGACCGTCTTTTGATGGAAGTCGTGAAGGAGATGGGGAAGAAATTAGTTGTCGGGATGAGAGGGGGAGCCATCACAAGCGATGCGACAATGGAGGATGCAAAAGCGGTAGGGATTGATCAGATTGCCGATCATCTCCTTATCACCGGCCCTGATACCCTCGGTATCTCTATCACCGAGATGTCACCAGAACTTCAAGAAGAACTTCGCCTTGCAGATCTCGTCATTGCAAAAGGTCAAGCCAACTATCAGGTCCTTTCCGAATTGAAAGAGGAATCGCATTTCCGCAATCCGAAATCCGCAATCCGGATTTCAAATTGTGCCTGTCTCTTTACCACCAAGTGCAATCTCGTCGCCTCTCGCTTCGGACTTGAAGGAAAAGTCGGAATTGTCAAATTGATTTAAAAAACCATACCACGTCACTGCTAAAGCGGGATTCCGCCAAAGACGGAAGAAGGCACGGAAAAAAAACGGAAAACGCAGAATTAATTTTTAGGTTTAAATACAAATATGTCAGTGGATTAAGCAAATTTTCAGGATTACCACGTCACCCCGCTAAAAAGCGGGATTCCGCCAAAGGCGGAAGAAGACACAGAAAGAAATACCACGGAATCCGCAGAATTTTATTTTTGGTTTTGAAAAAAATGATTGTTCGGTGCATTCCGTGGTAGAAGATACCGATGGAAGACATTCTTGAAAAGATTCGGAAGTCACTCCAGAGGAATAGGCTCTTCGATCTCCGGGAGACCCTGAAAACACTCCACCCTGAGGATATTGCCGGCATTCTTGAACGGCTGGATGAGGAGGAGAAGAAACGGGTCTTTTCGGAATTGGATCCGGAAGTCGCAGCGGATGTCCTCCTTGAATTAGAGGATGAAACCCTTCGATTCTTCCTCACCGACTTAACGGAAGAAGAGATCTCCGAGTTGACCGAGGAGATGGCGCCGGAAGAGGCTGCCGACATCGTTGCTGAACTTCCTGTGAAGACACGGGAGGAGGTGCTGGAACTCATCCCGGAAGAGATCTCTCAGGAAGTTCGGACTCTTCTTCAGTATCCTGAGAACACCGCGGGTGGGATTATGAGCCTCGATTTTGTCGCCCTCCCAGCAGACTCTACCATATCGGAAGGACTCTCAATGTTACGGAAAATTGGAGAGGATGTTGAGCTCTCCTATGTCTATGTCACGGACCAGAAGGAACGACTGGTGGGAGTCCTCCCACTGCGAAAACTCCTTGTTACTCGACCGGAGGTTCAACTGAGAGAGATCATGATTCGGGAACCCGTGGTGGCTTATGTTGAAGAGGATCAGGAGGAAGTAGTCCGAAGGGTGACAAAACACGATCTCCTCGCCCTCCCCATTGTAGATTCCAACAAAATCCTCCGTGGGGTGGTCAAGATGGAGGATGTGATGGATGTCATAGAGGAGGAGGCGACGGAAGATATTTTAAGAATGGGAGGGACGGCTGCGGAGGAGTCTATTTTTACCCCACCATTCAAATCCCTCCGCAACAGGCTTCCCTGGCTTTCTTTGAACCTATTCCTGGCCTTTGTAGCAGCCAGCGTAGTGGGTCTCTTTATAGAAACCATTGCCGCTGTAGCAGTTATTGCCGTCTTCCTCCCCATCGTGGCTGGGCTGGGTGGCAATACAGGAATCCAGACCCTCGTCGTCATTGTCCGGGGACTGGCATTGGGAGAGGTCACGTTGAAAGATACCTGGCGGATTCTTCTGAAAGAATTCGCTGTGGGACTTCTTATGGGGTTGGTGATCGGAATCCTCACCGCCCTCGTCACCTATTTCTGGAAGGGGAATCCCGTTTTGGGTCTTGTAGTCGGAATCGCTCTTGTAGTCAATATGATAGCTGCGTGCCTCGCGGGAGCTGCCATTCCCCTCACCCTGAAGGGGCTCCGCCTTGACCCTGCCCTCGGTTCTGGAATCTTCCTCACGACTATCACAGATGTTGTCGGCTTCCTCACCTTTTTGGGACTGGCAACGTTTTTCTTAAAATTCTTACAATGAATAACCGTAATAATATGAGTGGCAGTGGCAGAAAGCAGTGGCAGTCAACTGCTACTGCAACTGCAAACTGCTACTGAATTATAAATGCCGAACATTGTAAAGACTGAAGGGATCGTTCTCAAAAGAATGGATTTTCGGGAGACAAGCCGGATTGTCTTCCTCTATACCAAAAAATTTGGAAAGATCAAAGTCCTCGCCAAAGGGATCCGTCGTCCGAAGAGCATGTTCGGCTCCTCCCTGGAGACCCTCACCCGTTCTGCCATTGTTTTCTACAAACGGGAGCAGAAGGACCTCTACACGATCTCAGAAAGTGATATTCTTGATTCCTTTGAGAAACTTCGAAGGGATCTCATAGGCTACGGCTATGCTTCTATTCTCCTCGATTTTCTGGACAAAGCAAATCCAGGTGAAGGGAGTAATCCAATGCTTTATCGTCTTACCCTTGGAACCCTAAAAGCGATGGAGAGTTGTGTTCGAATGCGGAGTGTGGAAGGCAAAGTGCGGAATTCCGACCCTGAACTTGTTTCAGGGCGAAATCCGAATCCAGATTTCCAAATGCTCCTCTGGGGTTATCTCTGGAGGGGAATTTCCTTCTTAGGGTTTAAACCCGAACTTGTCAGATGTGTGGTTTGCAAAAAAGAGGCGAGAGACCCCTCGTCTGTCATTGCGACCCCGCCTCCGGCGGGAAAAGCAATCTCTGGCCTGGGATGGAGTTCCTCCCTTGGTGGGATCCTCTGCAGGGATTGTTGGGGAAAGGACGAAGAGGCGAGAAAGATCTCTCAAGAGACCCTTGATTTCTTAAGACTTTTGAAGAATGGAGGCGCCCCCCTTCCTAAATTTCACGCAAAAGAGACTCTTGAGGTAACAAAGGATCTCATCAAGGATTATCTTTTCTATCACCTC
>JADFOU010000053.1 GCA_022562655.1 candidate division TA06 bacterium | reverse complement strand
ACAAACTGAGTCGACCACCCCTCATGCCAGTCAAAGGAGGCGAATTTCAACGCTCCATGGGAAGCATCGTAATAGGAGATGTGGGGTGATCCTTCACAATCCATCGCCAAGGAGGTGTAGAGACCCACATTTCCCTCTTCTCCTCCTCTGTCCACAACCTGAATTCGCCAGCCAGAGAGCATTCTTCGAGCAAAACGGAGGTCTCCTCGGCTTCTGTCGTAATACGAAATATTCGGAATATCGTGCTCTCCTTCGTGTTCAATCACAATCGACGTAAACTCCCCAACCCAGCCCCGATCAACACCACCCGCATCCTGATTCGAGCCTGTCCAAGACGGGCTTAGAAAAAGGAGAGCAGCACCAAGTATCCATGTCGTCACAACTTTCCTCATTTTATCTCACCCCCGTTCTAAAGATTTAAGTTAAACTTGTCAACCTTTCGAGTCAGGTTTCCCTCAAAAAGTTCCCGAAAATTTTTAAAGAAAAAAAGGGGCCTCCTGGGTCGGGCTCCCTGTATCCACGATTTCAGATGGAAAATAGAATCCGCGAAAAAATTCTGTAAAGACGATAGAATTAGGGCTATGGATTGGGAATTCAAATGTTTGATTTCGGTGAATAGATTTTTGATATTTGTCTCAATCCTGTCGTCTGTTGACTTCCTTTTCGTCCGATCTCTGCAGTTTATATAGATATTCCTACCAACCTTGCGATATTTCCCCCAAATATCTTCTGGATCTCCTCTTCCGGGAGTTTAAGTTCTCTGAACGTGGAGAGGTGAAGATCCAGAAGGTCTCTTCGATAGCCTCTGGGAAAAGTCGAAGAGTCGGTTCCATAGAGAATCCTATCTGAAGTGGCATTTTCCAAGAATTTCTGAAAGACCTCTTTCAATGTAATTGGATACGGAAGGTATTTCATCCAGATATTGGATCCTGAGGTATCAAAGTAGACATTTGCGCAGTGATAACAGAGAAGAAGAGATTCCTGCATAAACCCTGCACCAAAATGTGCAACGATAATATTCAGATCCGGAAAATCCCTCGCTACAGGTTGGAGGTCAATGGGATTGGCATATCGAAGATCAGCCGTATAGGCAATGGAGATCCCCATATGAATGAGGACAGGAATCCTTAATTTCCGTGCTTTTTCATACATCGGATAAACTCTTTCCTCATAGACATGATATTTCTGAGTTAATGGATAGAGTTTCAGCCCTCTGAACCCTTTCTCATTCACAAATCTCTCTAAAAGTTCTGGAGATTCGGGATCCAAAGGGTTTAAGCCAATGAAACCGACAAACCGATCCGGGGCAAAGCGGACAAATTCTTCCAGCTCTTCTCCATCCTTTGCAAAATGGATGAAGACCCCTTTTGCAATTTGGTTCTTATCCAATTCATCAAGCCACCTCTTTGCAGTCGCTTCAACCGGTTCATTTTCAGGTTCCCAGCTGGGTTGGTTCAACGTCTTTGCCCGCCATTCACTCTGCCTTTTCGCCTCTTCATAAAGACGGGGATCCCTCTTTTTCATCTCCTCCCGAAATCCATCCACCATCTTCTTCGTGAGGAGATGCATATGACTATCCATGATGGGAAAGTTTTTGTTCATATTGTGATTCTCCTTTCTCGATGAGGCGATTATACCGACCCATTGAATGAAGTCAAGAGATTATTTATTTATAAAAACAATCTATTAAATAAAAAAACTAAAATAGGGGCAAATCATTGATTCACCCCCTATGCAACGATTTAAGAATATTTTCCTTGAATTAACGATTTAACAAATCTCCACTTAACCGTCGTCTCTAATGGAATCTATCTTGGCGGCAAGGATAAAATCGTTTTCAGATAACCCTCCTATGGCATGAGTCCAAATGTCAAATCTGACTCGACTATAGAAAATGTGTATGTCTGGATGGTGTCCTTCCTCCTCTGCTAAATCCGCCACTTGATTGACAAACTCCATCGCCTCAATGAAATTTTTGCGTTTAAATTCCTTTGAAATCCACTTCCCATTCACATCCCAACCTGGAACCTGGGCAAGAAGTTTTTTTACTTCCTCTTCCCTCAGTGTAGGCATACCCCCTTCACAAGGAACACACTTCTTTTGTAATAACTCACTCATTTTAACTTCAATTATTGGGTAAATCGTCGAATGGTTAATTGGAAAACATAAAGAGGTCCTAATCACCCATTACCCTTAACCATTTAACCACTTGGAAAGAACCTCATCCTCGGGGATTTCGGCAGTCCCAATCGTCCTCTTGATCTCAGGGAAATGCTCCGTTAATTCTTCCCCAATCAAATCCGCGATCTGCTTTGCAGCACATCCACAAAATGGGCTGCAACCGGTGCTGGTACCCAAGGCAAGGCCTAGAGAGAGTGTTCCGTTTCCTTCGTTAAAATTCTTCACCCAGACGATTACATCCTTAAGCGTTTCGTTTTTTTTGATCCCAGGCTTGATCTCCTCCAGGAGAACCCCATTCATAATCTCAACCTTTTCGTTCATACTCCTCTCCCCCTTTTCTTATTTTAGGCTAAACCCAAAATTCGGCTCTTTTGACTCCTCCGCCGGTTCAACTTTTTTGAACCATGGCAAAGACTTTTCCAAAATTCTTCTGATCCCAGCCCTTAAGGTCAAGACAGCACTTGGACATCCGGAACAGGCACCCATCATAGAAAGTACCACCAAACCTTTCTCCTCTTGAATCTCCTTAATCTTGATCTCCCCTCCATCCGCCGCTGCATAAGAGGAAATCTTCGAGTCTAACAAATGTTTGACCTCCTGGTAGGGTTCACAGAGCAACTCGATTTCAATAGTTTGAAGAAATTCAGGATATTGATGATTTTCGATTTTTATGAGGTCTTTGGCCTTCAAGCCTTCTAAAATTTCTTCTTTCATCGCTTCCCGATCCGCCTCACCCAAGCCATTAGGTCTCACTCCAAAGAGGAACTTCGTTCTTTCTTCCTCTTTGACCTGATTGATCAAATAGAGGTGAGTCAATCCCCTATTTTCTTTGATTTTCTCAAGGAAAGCACTGAGTTCCTCATTCATTTGATCTCGGCCCCCTCTCCCTCATTTCTTCTCCCACTAAAATAATATAACAAAATTCCAGAGAATTGTCAATTATAATCTCAATCAGTCCCAACCCCTTTCTGCCAGGAAGCCCATGAAGAAGGTAAGAGAGACAAAACCAAAACAGCTACCCGCAGCATCCACATCCGCACTCGCAGTCAGGACCACAGCCACAAGAACAGGTCATTTCCATAGTAAGAAGAGAAAGGCCCTTACCTTTCTTCTTGGTCCCTTCTTCTTTCACTTCGTTTGGCTGAGGCTTCTCCGTCTCTGCAACCTTAGATTTAAGAAGAACTTTCTCCATCGTTTCTCACCACCTTCTTTCCGAAGCGGCTATCTTCGATTTCAGCTTTTCAATCTTCAGCCCATCGCAGCAGGAGAAGTTCCCAAAAAATCCACAACAGCAATGACCAATCTTTTCAGGATCGAGAGAATACCAAATTTGTTGTCCCTCCCGACGTTTTTGAATGAGACCCGCATTTTTCAGAACCGAAAGGTGGCGGGAGATGGAGGGTTGGGAGAGATCGAACTCTTTCACCAAATCGTTTACACTCCGTTCTCCCTGATCCAAGAGGACCAGGATTCGCTGTCTCGTCTCATCCGAGAGGGCTTGAAAGAGGTCGGCAAACTCACTGAAATCGATCCGTAGGGCGTATGCTTTTGCTTTCATAAATTTCTTCCGATAGTATATAGAATTATACAAATATCAGTCTATACTAATATAGTCGAAATCCTCTCTTTTGTCAAGACCTTTTAAGTCTTCCTCCTACCCTACTGGTTTAAGTGCAGTCGATCTATCTTTGGCAAACAGTCTCGGATAAAAAAATGGATGCTTTCAATTCACCCGATTGAAATGAAGACATAGAATTGGAGAAGAACCATTCAAGGAGGAAAAAGAGAAAAGGAAAGGAAAGGGAGATTGAACCTTCAAAAATAGAGGGAATAGTTAGAACTGAGAGAGACGTTATAATCCGTAGCCAACTGGTTCCCTTTCACCCATTGATAGATAGGGTAGAGGAGGGAGGCTTGGAGGGAAAGGGCTGCGGTGGGATAGAAACGGATGCCGGGAAAGAGGTGAATTCGATGACTCCCTGTGCTCTGAACGGTTTCATCCTCAAATATATCTGAGCCGACGACCCGACCTTTGATCTGACTCGACACTCTCCAGCGATCCGTCAATGGATACTGGAGACCAGCAAGATAGAGGAATTCATTTCCAAAGCGATAATCGTTCTCATCGGTTCCTGTGTATCGGAAGACCGCACTTCCTACAAAATCCATTTTTTGATAAGACTGAAGGAGATAGACCTGAGCCAACCCATCAAAAGTACCGCTCCCTGGCTGCAAATCAATGGGGACTCTCACCCCATCTCTCTCTTGCTCATGAGGACCGGTAGGAAATTTCAACCCAACTCCCAGCGTCACTTCCCGGCGAGAGATGAAGTTAAAGGGAATAAGACTCCACTTTCCTAAAATGGCTAAATCTCCTAAGCCTTTTCCACTGAAGAAGAATTGATGAACCTTGCCATTCTCCTCAAAAGCCTTCTGTCTCCTCTCCCGACTATGAAAGGGAATCACTACACTCCCGGAAATCCTCGGGCTCAATCCATAACTCACGGCAAGGCTGGCGATCTGGCTTGTACTTTTCCGGTCCTGGAGGTCGGGGACCTCCTGTGTCCCCTCAAAGGCTCTTTGTCCCGAATAATATTCATAAAAGAGACCGACTTGGAGTTGCCTTTCGGGAAGAGTCCCCTGCTCCATAGATCCATAAGGAGAACTCCCCGGAGCACAGCAACTCTGCCCTCTGGCAAATGGAACGGCAATTAAAAGTGAAAGGGGAAAAATGAAAATGAAGAACTTAAACATTAGGGAAGGACTTCTACCTGAACAGTCTTCTCGACCTCTCCTCCTTTCCCATCCTTCACAACCACCTTCACTGTATTTGTTCCCACACAGCAGGCTGATGCTGTATAGAAGACCTCGTATTTGTTAGCACTGGGAATGATATCCCCCAGGTAGGAACTCCAGGAAAAGGAAAGAGGCTCTCCGTCCGGATCGGTCACTGTCACAACGACTGTGGACAATCCGCCTACAGCGATTGTATCGGGAGTGGCTGTAAGGCTTGTGATAGAAACAAGAGTTTGATAGGATGACTCTGTAGTGGATTTACATCCCATCATAACAAATGCAAAAAGAACGAAGAGAAGTGGAATTTGAATTCCTCTCATTTAAACTCTCCTTGTAATAGATTATACCAAAAGATTTAGACAAATTACAAGGGGAAAAAGTTCCTCCCCAAGAGGGTTATTATCTCATGACACAGTTTCTTCATGCATAATCACAAGAGACCGAGTTGGCTTAGAAGAGGAAATGCGAGATACGCCACGAATAACCCGAGACTCCAGATGGACACAGAAATCAAAAGCAGGCGTCTGTTCCAGCGGCCTGCTACGTCGCATCCCGATTTCCCATCAATCCTGCATGCCTCCGGCTTGGGTCTCCGCCGATAGACAAGAAACAAATTGAGCCCTAACAGGATCCCCGACCCGAGAAAGACCCATCCCTTCTCCCTCGAAAGCACACTCCAGAAGGGAACAGCAGAGACACCAGCCGCTACCATCGCTCCCAACCCCAGTGTGACAAGTAGAGTTGGAAGGGCACAGCACAGGAGGGTAGAAGCGGAAGTAAAGAGAGATAGAACGCTTACGAAGTTATGTTTCACTTGGCTCATCCTGTTCTCCTTTCTTCGACAGATTTTCTGGGAATGCTCAGAGTTCCTATGCTAGTCGAAGAGAGTCGAATCATTTAGAGTATCTCAAACGATTGAACAACGATCGTGTAAGGATGTCCGCTATGGCCCTCCTGAATCTCCTTGTGGATTTTGCCGGTGACCTTAACTTTTGTCTGTTCTCTCTTGAGCGCCTTCTTCAACTTTTCAAATTGGGCGTTCTCGTCAAGGAGAAAAATAATGTCGATCTCGCTGACTTCGTCACTGACTTCGAATGAAGGGAGACCCTTGATTTCTCCTACGTGTCCAATGGCGGTGATGGTGATCTCTTTGGGGGTGAACCCTGCCTTTTTGACAGCGTCACTTACCTGCTCAACAGCGATGGATCCCTCCTTTTTCACCATCAGTTCTGCCAAACCTTTATTGACCTGGATCTTCACTTCACCAACGCCGTCCAATTTCTTCAATTGCTTCTCCAGCCCGTAGGCACAGAATGGACAGGACAGCCCGGCAATGCCAACGGTCGCGCTCGTTACCTGTCCAAAACCTGTTGAGACTGTAGAAAACACCATCACAAAAACGAACCCGAGAAAAATCTCCATTTGCCTTTTCATTTGAACATCCCTCCTTCATGGAGTGAAATTGTTATTTCTGTTCAACTTTCAGATCACCAGAATCCGCACTCCGAGACTCAATGTAAAATCTGTCCCTAACTGGGTGCCGTTGGGTTCATCAACGATTGGATATTGAAAAGACGCTTCGGCGAGCCACCTTCTTCCACCAATATACTGAAGCCCAGGTGAAAGAAAAATTGTGGTCCCACCCGAATTTTCTAAATCTGAACCTTTAAGTTTGTTTTTCTGCGTCGCTACCCCGTTCAGTTCCAGATAGGCAGTCAACTGGGGGGAAGGATAGGTCTTATAGACTGCAGGAAGCAATCGGTAGCCGAGTGCAAAGTTGTAGCCAAAACTGTCCCCGTAGTTTAGACTGTCCCGGGATGTGTTGATGGAATAGAGACCCTCAAGATAGAACCCCACTCGTGGTTTGATCCAGCCCACCACCGAACTGAGGGTAAAGTCGGTGCTTCCTGTCCCTAATGCTGGATCCTTACCTTCATCACCGGTGGGGAACTTTACCGTCCCTTTGACAGCAAGACGAATGGTCTCTACATCTCGGTCAATCTGTAAGGGTACATATTTTGCATAGAGTTTCACATCTCCGATTCCAGTTGATGAAGAACTTCCGCTGATAGAAGATCGTTTCTTGTTAACTAAGGGAAGGACACCGCCGATTAAAAGCTCTGTGGTCAGGTTGTAGGGGAGCACAATGGGTGAGACGTAGACCGTCATTTTCTTGTCATTCAGGCCCGACATCCGAATCACTCTGGCAAAACTTCGCACGGCACCGCCGTTAAGGCCCAATAGGATAGGCGAATCCGTATTGATAGGAGGTCCCTGGGCCGAGACCCTCACCGCCTGCAATGAAAAGAGAGATGCACCTGCCAAGATAAATAGAATCTTTCGAATTGCCACTTTTTACCTCCTCATTTTCAATTACGGATTACAGCAAGCCTCATCCTGTCGAGCGGCAGCAGCTTTCGCCACGATATCGTAAGCCTTCAGGGCTTTGAAAGCCCATGCCTCTCCCGGACAGCCCCCCATTGCTATTGCCACATCTAAGATCTCTCCCAGTTCCTCCCGAGTGACCCCAAAAGCCACCGCCTTCTGGACATAGGAGTTGATGCAGGGCTCACACCGAATGGCAATGGAGATCGCCAGAGAGGTGAGAACCTTCACCTTCGCTGGAAACACCCCATCCCGATAGACCTCATCCTTCATCCCATTAAGATGTCCGATCACCTCTGGCGAAACCACCCCTGACTCCAGTAGAGGATCCTTCACCGGTCTTTCTGTCATTTGATTCGCCATTTTTCTCACCTCCATGAACTACAGACTTTGGACATTGGACTTAGGTCCGAAGTCTAAAGTCTATGGTCTATAGTCTGCCTTATTGCAGGCTTGCCTTAAACCCAATCTTGTTGATCTCCTCGACCATCTTTTCCTTCGTCACCTCTTCTGGATTGTAACTCACCAACACCTCACCTTTCTCGTAACTCACCTTTGCCTCCTTCACGCCATCCAACTTCACGAGACACTGCTTCACCCCGATTTCGCAGCCCCCACAGGTCATTCCCTCTACTTTAAGGGCAACTTGAGTAGCTTGAATAGACTGAACTGACCCTTGAATAGATTCCTGCTCCTCTTGAGAAGCGGTCGACTGAGGCTGAACTGACTCCTCCCCTTGAGAAGTGACAGCCTTTTGGGAATAGCCACCACATCCCAAGAATCCGATGGAGAGAATCACTCCCAGAGTTGTCATCATCTTCTTCATCTTTTTCACCTCCTTTATCGAATATTTAAAATCCAACCGAGAGTCCCGTCTCAAAGTCCAGTAAGGAAGGCAGGTATTGGGGTCCCGACAACTCCTCAAAGACTTTGAACCTGAGAGAGGAGTCAATAAGGACCTTTGGAAAAGCAGAAACCTCCGCCTGAAACCTCGGACCCACCTTGATAGAAAAATAGCCCGTATTCTCCTTCACCTCTGGTTCCAGCGGGTCATCATCGGGAAAGGTCTTCTCAATCCGTCCATCGATGCCTATGAGGAGAAGGCGGGATGTGGGTAGGGCATAGAGTATCCCTCCATCTCCCCCAATCTTGGAACCAAAGGAGTACTCATCATTCCGGGGGAGATTCCAGACCCCTGAAAGATCCCCATAAAGAACCCAGGAGAAGCCGGGCGAAATCCCGTAGGCAAGACCTCCTAAGATCCCTATCGGAGCCGATGCAGAGGGATGATCCAGGTGGTCTACCCGACCAATAGGGAGACGGAGTCCAGCGAAGGCAACAGTGACTGGACGCCCCGCCTTGAATGGCGCCCAGGACTTCCGGGCATAGAGATCCACCCCGGGAACCCCCGTTACCCGATGATATTTGGAATCAAACATATACCCCTCGACGAAATCAAAGGGCAGGGCAGTGCCAAGCTGGTAACTTCCTAGGCTATAAGCAAGGCTGAGACGCCCTAACCGAAGCCGCCTCCAGTAAGGTCCGGATTTCTGCCGATTCTCTAAGTAACGAAGGTCCATCGAGAGAGGGGAATTGGTATAGAAGAAACTCCCCCGAAGGGGAAACCCGGTCCCTCCGAGACAGGCAGGACAAGAGGCGAACCCCTCTGTCGGAAATAAAAGGAAAACCAGAGGGCTCAGGCCCATGATTCTTATTAGAGCAACCTTTCTCATCATTCTTTACCCCCATCCAATGGTAGCACAGGCATCCCTGCCTGTGAGTAGGTTATCCCAAAAAAGAAAGAAGATAAGGAAAGAAGAGAAAGAAGACTGCGAAACCCGTTGCAACCCATAGGATAACCTTTCTCAACCGATCTCCTTTCGGAGTAACACATACACCATCCGGTCCGCATTTCTCCTTTTTCCGCCAAGTGAAGTAGTGGGCGCTTCCTAAAAAAAGAATCGTCAAAGGAATGAAAAAGTTTTGATATTTCGCTACGGAATGGACGAACCCAATCCCTCCAAGCCCCAGGGCGGCTAAGACAAGGGGACCGGTGCAGCAGAGGGAAGCACCAACGGCTGCAAAAACCGCCCCTACCGCTGTCGCTTTCTCTTTCATCTTCTCCTCCTTCCTCCATAGATTTCTCTATTTAACGATTTAACCATTCAACCTGCTCCTTATTTCAGCACCATCGAGATAGCGGTCTTCAATTGGCCAAGGGCTTCTTTCCCCTCCCCGCAGTGGACCGCATCCTTTATACAGGTCTCCATATGCCCTTCCAGGAGTTTTACAGCAACCTGATTGATGGCTGCCTTAACCGCCCCAATCTGGACGAGGAGGCTATTGCAGTCCTGATGCTCCGAGAGCATCTTCTTGATCCCCCGGATATGCCCCTCGATTCTGGACAACCTCTCCTGAAGGTCTTTCTCTAATTTTGGTTCAATATAAATTTCCTCCATCTGAACCGCCAACTCTTTTTCCACCATCTTATCCCTCCTTTTATCCCCTCCCCAGGGAGGGGTCTATTCTTAATAACAATAAAATAGTGTTTTTTGTTCCCGGCGTCAATTTTTTTTCCCTACTCCCTTCTATCACTACGGGGGTGACCTGTAAACCAAAACGGAGAAACTTTCCCATTTTTCTGTGATCTGTTATTCTATACAACAACTCATCTTACTAATATCCCTGTAGAATGCCTGA
>JADFOU010000052.1 GCA_022562655.1 candidate division TA06 bacterium | reverse complement strand
AGGAGCGGTTTTCCAGGACGAAACAAGTCGTCGCCAGATTGAGTAAGACATGAAAAAGAAGATCCTCTCCAATTTTGTATTATCGGGTCTGAGTCTTCTATTTACATTCTCGGTTCTTGAAATATTCATTAGAAAATTGCTACCACAGAGCAAGACAAACGTCATTAACGAAGTGAATGCTAAAGTCGGATGGTTACATTCGATCGATGGTCTATTTTGGGAAGCCTCACCGGGAGAATTTAATGTTCAGAGTCAATCGAATTCAGAAGGCTTTTTTGACGAAGATCATATGGAAAAGAAGCCTCCTCATACTTTTAGGATTTTAGTTCTGGGCGATTCTTACGTTGAAGCCGCACAAGTAAAACGAAAAGAATCTATTGCCTATCTTCTTGAAAAGGTTCTGAATGAACCAGTTTCATCAATAAAATTTGAAGTTCTGAATATGGGAATGAGAAGCTTTGGTACGGACCAAGAATTTCTCACCTACCATTATTTTGGGAAGAAATACAAACCCGATGTTGTCTTATTACTATTCAATGCGGATAATGACATCATTGATAATTCTATGGATCTAGATATGAAAGTAACGGGGAGGAGAGAAACGATCAAACCTTACTTTTATCTGGAAAATGAGGAACTGAAAATGACAGATTTTGTTCCGTCCAAGGTGCTTAAAACAAAAAGAAAGAAAAACCAAAATCAATTAAGCAAGAAGAATATCCTGTCAGTGAAAAAATTCTTGAGGGAACACTCTCAATTCTATCTTTTTGTAAGAGAAGGTATAAGAAGTCATCCCAAAGTTCACAGATTACTTCAATCTGTGGCGGTTATGGCGAAATACAAGAGAAGTGGAGAAGAAAAGCCCATTTACTACGGGAACCAAAGGCCTGTTTTATACACCAATGGCGTGCCCCTCTATTACAATATCTATCTAGAACAATATGACGACGCTTACGAAAACGCCTGGAGATTAACGAAGGCGATTTTATTACGATTCAAAAAAGAGGTGGAAGACACCGGCTCATACTTTATCTTAGTTTCTCTCCCAGGAAGGCAGGCAGTCTATCCGGACTGGTGGAAGGAGATTTTATCTACCTATCCTAAAATGGTTGACTATCCCTTTGATCTTTCCAAACCGGAAAGGATTTTAGAAAATTTTTGCGCTCAACACGAAATAGTTTACCTCTCTTTACTGCCCCGATTTCGGGAACATTTCAAAATGACTGATCAAAGATTATACTATAAGTATGACGGACACTGGAATCGGAAAGGACATAGAGTAGCAGCTGAATCGATCTATCAATTTTTAATAGAGAACCATCTTATTCCTCTTAAAGATCAACCCTTGGCAGGATAAGAATGATAAAAAAAATCTGGTCTCGATGGAAGACATTCGCCCAAAAGGTAGGAAACTTTCAGGCAAGGATAATCCTAACTATACTTTATTTCCTGATCGTAACGCCCATTGGCATTTGTATAAGGTTGTTTCGCGACCCACTCCATCTCAAAAAGAGATCAAATTCTTATTGGCTGTCGAGAGAAACTCAAGAGAGTGGACTTGAAGAATCGAAGAGGCAGTACTAATGTATATTCTGGGAATCTCCTGTTTCTATCATGATGCCGCCGCAGCCCTGCTCAAGGATGGTGAACTGGTAGCTGCTGCTGAGGAGGAGCGGTTTTCCAGGATGAAACACGATTTTGGGTTTCCCCTCCATGCCATCCGCTTCTGCCTTGAAAGAGAAGGGATTAAACCGGAGGAATTGGATTATGTGGTCTTTTATGAAAAGCCCTTTCTCAAATTCGAAAGAATCCTGATGACAACCTTTCAGACCTATCCAAGATCCTGGAATGTATTTAAAGAGTCCATGGTGACCTGGCTCCTCGATAAACTCTGGATCAAAGGGTTACTGAGAGAGAAAATAGGAATCCAAAAAGAGAAGATCTTGTTCTCCGAACACCATCTCTCTCATGCGGCCAGTGCCTTCTTCTGCTCCCCTTTTGAAGAGGCGGCAATTATCACAGTAGACGGTGTGGGGGAATGGACGACTACTGCAATGGGCATAGGTAAAGGAAATGAGATCAAGATTTTGAGAGAGATTCGATTTCCACACTCCCTGGGGCTCCTTTACAGCGCATTTACAGCCTTTCTTGGTTTTAAAGTCAATGAGGTTGAATATAAGGTGATGGGGATGGCACCCTATGGAAAACCTAGGTTTACGGACAAGATTTACAAACTTATTCATGTGGCAGTTGATGGCAGTTTCTACTTGGATATGGATTACTTCTCTTTTCATTATTCACCCACGAGATCCTTTAATTCCAAGTTTGAAACTCTTTTTGGGAAACCTCGAGATCCAAATAAATATTTTTTCACCCCTTCAATGGATTATCCCCTGTATTACGGAGAGAAACCATCCAATCATAAGGAGGAGAGTGAGCGAAATCAATATTATGCGGATATAGCCGCTAGTATCCAAGCAGTAACGGAAGAAATCCTTCTGAAGATGGCGAATTCACTCTATCAAGAAACCCGTCTTCAGAAACTCTGTCTCGCAGGAGGGGTAGCTTTAAATAGCGTAGCCAACGGGAGAATTCTTAGAGAGACACCCTTTGATGAACTCTATATCCAACCAGCGGCGGGGGATGGAGGGGGAGCGGTGGGGGCAGCCCTTTACGCCTATCATTCCCTTCTGGGGAAACCTCGCAAGTTCGTTATGGAACACGCCTATTGGGGAAAGGAATATAGCGAAAGTGAAATCAGGCTCTTCCTTGATGAAAACCAAATTTCTTATGAATATTTTGGAGATGACGAAAAGTTATTTGACTATGTCGTGACCTCCCTTCAAGAAGGAAAAATTATCGGCTGGTTTCAAGACAGATTTGAATGGGGACCCAGAGCCCTGGGAAATCGAAGCATTTTAGCGGACCCACGAAAGGCAGAGATGAAGGACATCGTCAATACGAAGATCAAGTTCAGGGAACCCTTCCGGCCCTTTGCACCTTCCGTATTGATGGAAAGAACGGAAGAATTTTTCGACCTGCCGAATGCCCCTTCCCACTTTCCAGCGAGATTCATGCTCTACGTCGTCAATGTCAAGGAAAATAAGCGGGATCAAATTCCAGCCATAACCCATGTAGACGGAACGGGAAGAATCCAAACAGTCTCCCGCAAGACCAACCCTCGATATTATCGCTTGATCGAGAAATTCGGAGAGGCCACCGGTATCCCCCTTGTTCTGAATACCTCCTTCAACTTAAAGGGCGAGCCCATTGTCAATACCCCTGAGAATGCTTATCAGACTTTTAGGAAAAGCGAAATGGATGGAGTGGTTTTAGAAAAGTTCGTAATCAGAAAGGAGAACAACACATGAGTGTAATCAAAGGCTTTATTTACAAACTCTCTATCGCTGGAGAACTGATCGGGTTTCTCTGGAAAAGGAAATTGTGGTGGTTGATCCCCATGGTCCTGGTCTTGCTGGTATTTGGCCTGTTAATGGTTTTTGCCCAGGGAACAGCCATTGCACCTTTTATCTATACTCTCTTTTAATAACCCATTATGAAGTTTTTAATTGCTGGCCTCGGTTCTATCGGCCAGAAACATTTACATAATCTAAAGAACTTTCTTCCTTGTGAAATCCTTGCCTACCGGGTTCAAAAAAGAGAGCTGAAAGAGATTGAAGAAAAATATAGCATAAAGACCTTTGATGACATTGAAGAGGCTTTAGATCAAAGGCCAGATGGGGTATTGGTCACAAATCCAACAAGCCTTCACATCCCTGTCGCTTTAGCCAGTGCCAAAAAAGGCTGTCACTTATTCATCGAGAAACCCCTTTCGGATAATTTAGAAGACGTTAATGAACTTGAACAAATAGTAAAAGAACAGAATCTGGTCTGTCTCATCGGGTGTAATTTCCGTTTTCATCCAGGTCTCAGGTTTATAAAGGAATTCTTGGATCGTCAACAAATTGGGAAAATCATCTCTGCAAGGATACAAACAGGTGAATATCTCCCGAACTGGCATCCACGGGAAGATTATCGAGAAGGCTACAGTGCAAAAAAATCCATGGGCGGTGGAGTGATCTTAACTCTGATCCACGAATTAGACTACGCCTATTGGTTCTTTGGGATGCCTGAGAAGGTCTTTGCCTTTGCAGGCAAACTGAGTCATCTGGAAATCGATGTGGAGGATACCGCTGAGATCCTCTTGAAGTACCCAAATGGGATGATCGCTGAGATTCACCTCGACTTTGTTCAAAGGGCACCCAGTCGCTCCTGTCAGATAATCGGAGAAGAAGGCACGATTACATGGGATTATCAAAAAAATCAAGTTGAATTGTTTTCTGCAAAAAACGGGAAGTGGCAGATCTTTCCTGGAGAGAAAGACTTTGAAAGAAACCAGATGTTCACAGAGGAAATGAAGCACTTTCTCACTGTTATGGAAGGAAAAGAGAGACCTCTTGTAACGCTGGAGGATGGACGAGAAGTTCTGAAGATCGCCTTAGCGGCAAAGGAATCTGCGAGTGAGGGGAGGGTAATCTCTTTGGTTGACCATTAGACCTTAGACTTTTTTGACTTTGCATTTTTCATTTATTTGTAGGGGCTTGATTCATCAAGACCTGTGAAGTAGGGGCAGACCTATGTGTCTGCCCAACCCCCTGCCCGAATCGGGCCAGAGGGCGAACGGGCAGGGTCGCCCCTACAGGATTTTATAAGGAAGCCTTTTTCCTTGACCGATACAAAAGATTTTTCTCTGCGTCTCTGCGGTGCATAACCTTTCCAAAATGGGAATTGAGAAATACTTTGACTTGAAAGAGAAAGTCGCCCTGATCACAGGAGGTGCGGGGCTTTTGGGAACCCAATATGCAGAAGCCCTTGCAGAGGTGGGGGCAAAGATTGTTCTTGTCGATATGAATATGAAAGGATGTGCTGAGAATGCCAAACAATTAGAAAAGCGATATCCCGTTCAAATTCTCAGCATTCAAACGGATGTTTCCAAAAAGAGATCTGTGAAGGAAATGGTCCGTAAAATAGTCAAAAGATTTGGCAGAATTGATATCTTGATCAACAACGCAGCCTTTACGGCAAAACATGGTTCAAAAAAGCATGAAGGTTATTTTGCGCCAGTGGAAGAATATCCCGTAGATCTTTGGGAAGAAGTGCTCTCTATCAATCTAACGGGGATGTTTCTCTGTTCGCAAGAAGTGGGCAAGCAGATGCTGAAACAGAAGGGTGGGGTGATCATCAATGTCTCCTCTATTTACGGTCTCGTGGGACCCGATCAACGCATTTATCATGGGGTCAAAAATCCTTATAACCCTTTCCAGAAAATGAATACACCCATTGTATACTCTGTAACCAAAGGGGCGGTACTGAGCCTGACTCGATACCTTGCTACCTACTGGGCACAAAAGAATATCCGCGTCAATTGCCTTACCCTCGGTGGTGTCTTTGAGGGACACGATAAAAAATTTGTCAAAAATTACTCATTACGAACACCCCTGGGAAGGATGGCGAAAAAGGATGAATATAAAGGAGCTGTTCTTTTTCTTGCCTCAGACGCCTCTTCCTATATGACTGGAGCAAACTTGGTTGTGGATGGTGGATGGACCGCTTGGTAATGGAAAATTAGATAAATGGTAAATGGTGAATGGTTAAAATAAAAATCAATCACCCAATATAATTTACCCATCACCAGTTACCAAATTTATCATGGAAATCTTAGGGCTCATACCAGCAAGGGGAGGATCGAAATCCGTTCCTAGAAAAAACATCAAACTTCTGGGAGATAAACCTCTTCTCGCCTATACCATTGCGACATCTAAAAAATCCTCCCTGCTAACGCGTGCAGTGGTTTCGACGGATGATGAGAAGATTGCTGAGATTGCACGAGATTGGGGAGCGGAGGTTCCCTTTTGCAGACCCGAAGAATTGGCTCAGGACGAGACACCGGATCTTCCTGTATTTCAACATGCTCTCCAATGGTTGAAAGAGAAGGAGGATTACAGTCCGGACATGGTCGTAAACTTGAGACCGACTTCACCCCTTCGAAAGCCTGATCATATTGATGAGGCGATACAGCTTTTGATGGAAAGTAGAGCTGATTCGGTAAAATCCGTTTCTATCACAAGGGAACCACCCCAGAAGATGTGGAGGTTAAAAAATGGTCGATTGATTCCTCTCTTGCCTTCTGATTTGGGAATTCGAGGGAACCACCAGTCTCCAAGGCAGCTTCTGGAGCCTATCTACTGGCAGAATGGTATCGTAGATGTGACCTGGAGAAGAGTCATTGTGGAAGAGAATTCAATGACGGGTTCAGTGATCCAAGGTTACATCCTGGACACTATTTTTTCAGTAGATTTAGATACTGAGGAGGATTTTCTCGTTGCAGAAGTGATCCTGCAAGATTTAAAGAAAAGGAAGATCTTATGAATAAGATACAGATCGGCGAGAGATGGATTGGGGATGGGGAACCCTGCTTCATCATTGGTGAAGCAGGGATTAATCACAACGGGAGTCTTGAAATCGCAAAAAAATTGATAGATGTCGCCTGTGAGGCAGAGGCGGATGCGGTCAAGTTTCAGAAAAGGGACCTCAAACATGTGTATCAAGAACGACTACTCTCCAACCCCAATCTGGCTGAGCAGGCATTTCAATACTTGATCCCTCTCTTACAAGAGTTTGAACTCTCGAAAGAGGATTACCACAAAATAGTAGAATATTGTCAAGAAAAAGGGATCCTCTTCCTGTGCTCTCCTTGGGATCTTGAAAGCGTAGACTTCTTGGAAAGTCTAGAGATCTTAGCTTACAAGATTGCATCAGCAGACATGACCAACTTCCCACTCCTCCGACATGTTGTGTCCAAAGGCAAACCTCTCATTGTTTCCACAGGGATGTCAACATTGGAGGAGATTCGGAAAACAGTGGATTTCTTGAAAAAGAGGAAGGCAGAATTCGCCCTTCTCCATTGCAATAGCACCTATCCTGCTCCCTTTGAAGAAATCAATTTGAGATTTATGGAGACTTTAAAACAATTTGATGTCCCTATAGGTTATTCAGGTCACGAACGAGGCATCGCCACCTCTATTGTTGCCGGCTCCCTCGGAGCCTGCATCATTGAGCGTCATATCACCTTGGATCGAACAATGGTGGGACCGGATCATGCTGCCAGTTTAGAGCCTCAAGGTTTTCAGAAGTTGATTCGGGATATTCGCCAGACAGCCAAGGCTATGGGAAATACGGAGAAACATCTCAGTCGTTTGGAAATAATGAATAGAGAGCTCCTGGGGAAGAGTCTGATTGCCTTACAGGACATCCCCAAAAGTACCCGTATTATTGAAGAGAGGGTGGGGTCAAAAAGTCCAGGGAAGGGAATCTCTCCTCAACGAATGGATGAACTGATTGGAAAAATCGCACTTAGAGATATAAAAAAGGATGAATTTTTTGTTGAGGAAGATCTCCAGATCCAAAAAGAACCCACTGCCTTCAGAGCCTTAATTAAAAACATAGGAAAATGGGGATTCGTTTTCAGAATCAGTGAGATGCAAAAGATTCAGGAAATTGACCCTGAAATAGTAGAACTACGACTCAGTGATAAGGATACGGAAGAACCCCTTCCTTCCCTCGACAAGTACAGACAATCTCTCGTTGTTCATGCCCCTGAATACTGGTATCGCTCTCTGATTGACCTCTCCTCTCTCAATGAAGAGGTCCGGAATAATTCTGTCAAGTTTATGAAGAAAGTTGTCGAAAAGACTCGCCGGATCGCACAGTCTTTTGAAGGGATTCCTAAGGTCGTCATTCATCCTGGCGGGATGACAATGGAATATGAAGGGAATGCCTCTGAGAGAAATAAACATCTGGAGAATTCTCTTGAACAACTTGAAGAGGATGGGGTAATCTTGCTCCCCGAGAATATGCCTCCAAGACCCTGGTATTTTGGAGGAGAATACAATTCCAACTCTTTTATCGACTCTGAAGAGATTCGTGATTTTTGCATCAAAAACAATCGGAAAATCTGCTTTGATCTCTCCCATGCTCAACTCTATTGCAATTATTCCGGGAAGAAGATCCTTGCCTTCATCCAAGAGATCCTCCCCTTCATCCAGCATCTTCATTTTGCCGATGCCCAGGGGATTCGCGATGAGGGACTTCAAATTGACGAGGGAGAAGTAGATTTCAAGGTGATCGTCCCATTGTTTAAAGATTACAGGGAAAGCATAGTTCCTGAAATCTGGCGAGGTCACCAAAATCACTTTGAGGGATATTATACAGCTCTGGATCGGCTGTCGAAATACTTTCTCTAAGGTGAGGTTTTTATGGAAAAGACCATCTTCATCTCTGCCCCCTACGGTCTCCAGATCCACGACCTTCTGGACTCGGACATTCTTCCTCTTTTGGTTGAAAGAAGTAAACTCAAAATCATCGTCCTCTCCTTTCCCCACAAGAAGGAATACTTAAAGGAAAGACTCGGAACTCTTAATGGACGAGTAGAAATTGAAGACCTTACCATCAATTCTTTGAGATATCGAAAACATCTAATCGATTGGATCCATCAATTCCGGAATTCGAAGTGGGTTTCACGAAGTAGATTCTTAACCCTCTCCACAAATTCTCTCATCTCTCCCTTCTACACGGAGAGGCGATATAGAAACCTCTTCCGAAAATATCGCCCTTCATTGGTCATTACAGCCACTCCAGGTCTCAATCTGATTGATCGTTTTCTTCTGCATGAAGCAAAAAAGGCGAGGATCCTCACCCTCTCCATCGTAGAGAGTTGGGATAAACTGGCTACAAAGGGGCCCATCTATGTTCGCCCCCAACTCCTGGCGGTCTGGAATGAGATGATGAAGGAGGATGCTGAGCGAATTCATTATTACCATCCGGAGAAGGTCTTTGTCGTGGGAACAACCCGTTTTGATGCTACTCTCAACGGAAAAAATGACATATTCTCTCGGAAAGAATTCTTTGAAAAGATGGGACTGAGCCCTCAAAGGAGGCTTATCACCCTCACTACGGCTCCTACTCCAAGTGTAGGGGATCATCTCTTCATCCTGAAGATCCTCACAGAAGCATTCAGGAAGAACTGTTTTCACTTTCCCGTTCAGATTTTATGTCGCTTGCATCCCAATGATGATTATCGTAAGTATAAAGATTTAATGAAGGTCCCCCACCTCTTTTTTGATATCCCCAATTTTGATCTTCGGCCTGAATACTGGACCCCTACTCTTGAGAATTTCACTCATTTAGCGAACCTGGTAACACACACAGATGTTTTAGTCAATATCGCCTCCACAATGACAATAGAAGCAGCCATTGCCGATACCCCGATCGTCAATCTTGGATTCAGTACCTCTGAACCCGAACGCTTTGCCTATCAGATTGGAGTTGTCCATCATCAAAAACACTATCGCCACATACTGGAAAGAAAAGGAATTCGCATAGCTCATGATGAGAAAGAATTGATCAAGCATATAAACAATTATTTAGAAGATCCCTCTTTAGATCGAGAAGGAAGGAAGAAAATCGCCGAAGAACTAACCTTTAAATTAGATGGAAAAGCGAGCGAACGGATAGCAGAACTCATTATTAAATTGTCCAATTTTGAATCATGGAAGAGCGAATAATTCCTAAGAGTTTTTGGGGCTCAGAAATCAGGTATAAATGGGATAGAATAATGGACTTAACTCTCTTGCCCATATTAAAGAAATGTTCAAAAGGATATTTTCGCATAGCCCATTCAAAGGCCCTGGATCTTAGTAAGATAGAGAAAATCCTTATTGTCGCCCTTAACAGAGGCATAGGAGATGCTATACTCTACAGTCCCTCATTGATTGTTTTAAGGAAAGCATTCCCAAAGGCAAATATCGTGATCGTTGTAAATTCATATGTAAAGGAACTGGTTGAGAAATTTCATTCACTTGACAAATTGATGATTTATGACCGTAAAAGAATGAAATTAAGGGAAAAAATCCAATTCATACAAAACCTTCGACATCAAAGATTCGATGTAGTTTTCGATTTTATCTGGTATAAGCATTTAGAAAGTGCCATCTTAGCTTTTCTGAGCGGATCAAGAGTTTCAGTAGGTTT
>JADFOU010000406.1 GCA_022562655.1 candidate division TA06 bacterium | reverse complement strand
ACGACGTTTTGCCCCCGCAGTAATTTTTGATCCACCGCATAATTGATCGCTTGGGCGGCGAAGTCCATCCGAACATAGCCAAATCCGTCCTTTCCGTGCCAGCCAATCCTCAGTGGCATCAGTTTCACCCCGTTTGCCGGAGAGCCACCAAAACCGCCAGCAACCCCGGCGCCAGAGTAGGCGTTGTTGGTGATGGCACTAACAATGCCGCCGACATGGGTCCCGTGACCGTTGAAGTCGCTGGGATCGTTATCTGGGTCAATACAATCCTCTCCCTTATTACTAGCGCATTTATTCGAAGGGTGGGTGTTTACGAAGTCCCAGCCGATCACGTCGTCAATAAAACCGTTGCCATCATCATCCACCCCATCCCCCGGAGTCTCACCAGGGTTCACCCAAACGTTGCCGTTGGTTACGTTGTCGTTCGGACCTGGGGGATCGGATCCCCCGAGATCTCCGTGAATGTACCTGAGCCCGGTATCAAGGATACCGACAACGACTGAGGGATCACCAGTCTCTGTGTCCCAGGCAGCCGTTGCGTCAATATCGGCATCTGTCGCAGCCTCCAGGTGCCACTGGGGGTAGGGAAAGCTCGGGGGCGGATTCTGAAAGAAGGGGTCGTTCGGGGTTAAGTAGATTGGGTGGATGCCAATGGGCTCGACGTGTTCCACATGGACACTCTGAGAAAACTCCGCCAGCGCCTCCGCTAAGGTTGCCGCATCCGGATTGAACTCGACCACATAGTAGCGGGAGAGGTCCGGTGCCCCTTCCTTCCGTGGTCTTAACATGGCTCCTGGGAATAGCGGCTTTACCGAACTGATTCTATATTTCTCTCTGAGGCCATCCAATTGAGCAATCCCAAATTTTCCGGTCGCGGCAGCGACTTCTAGAGCAACCTTGATTTGACCGGTTGACACAGAGAGGTTGACCACAAAGGCGTCCTCGACATACCTCACCTCTTCGGGGGAATTCTTGAAGGGGACATAGATCGATTTTTGAGCCCAGGCCACCCCCGCAATCAGCATCAGTACCACACCGGATACAATACTTCTATACATGTCAATCTCCTTTTAAGTTAATATTTGACAATAATTTGGCTAAAGGTCCCTCAATTTACGAATGGACATTCTCCTTCCTCCGCCTCTCCATAGGGGTCCTGACGCATTACCCGGACCCCTTCCCCACAACGGCTTGTTCTATACAGTATACCGAAATTTTCAGGGGTGTCAAGTTTTTTTACACTTTTCTTGCCCTTTTCTTACTCTTTTTCTCAATCAGAGCCTGAAATCCCTTTTCATTCAAGATTTTTACACCCAGGGTCTTGGCCTTCTCCAATTTTGACCCGGGGGTCTCCCCTGCTACCACAAAATCTGTCTTCTTGCTCACGCTGGAAGTGACCTTCCCGCCCAACTGGGTGATTCGCTCCGTAGCCTCCTCCCGGGTATATCCTGAAAGGGTCCCAGTGAGGACAAAGGTCATCCCCTTTAGGGGCAAGGCGAATTTCGATTTCCGAATTCCGATTTCCGAATTCCGAAGGGTGACCCCTCCTTTTTTCAACTTCTCCATTACCTTCAAGTTTCTCTTCTCGCCGAAGAATTGAACGATGCTCCTGGCGATAATGGGTCCGATTCCTGAGATTTCCTCGAGTCCCTCATAGTTCGCCTTTTTCAAGGAATCCAGCGCGGGGAACTCATCCGCCAAGATCTGGGCAACTCCTGTCCCGATATGAGGGATCCCAATCGCAAAAAGGAGTCTTTGGAAGGGCCTCTTCTTGCTTGCCTCAATCCCTTGCAGGAGGTTCTCCGCAGACTTCTCTGCCTTTCGTTCCAGGGACAAAATCTCCCCTCTCCTGAGAAAGTAGAGATCCCCGTAGTCCTTGACCAGACCTTTTTCCACCAGTTGATCCACCAATACCGCTCCAAGTCCTTCAATATCCATTGCCCTTCGGGAGGCAAAGTATTCGATCCTCCCCTTCACCTGGGCGGGGCAGGAGACATTCTGACATCGGC
>JADFOU010000051.1 GCA_022562655.1 candidate division TA06 bacterium | reverse complement strand
ACGCTGCCAACTCCGCCGAAGCGGCTGCGAAGGCCGGGGCAAAGCTTCGGCGACGGAGTGCAGTAGCAGTCAACTGCTACTTGAAATTTGAATTTTTCTCTTAAATTTTTAATTTTCCAAGATGAGTGTTTTAAGAACGGAAGGGGTGACGAAGGTCTATGGAGGAAGGGAGGTGGTGAAGGGAGTCAATCTAAAAGTTCCACAAGGAGAGGTAGTGGGGCTTTTGGGTCCCAATGGAGCGGGAAAGACTACCACCTTCTATACAATCGTGGGACTCATCCGACCGAATCAGGGAGGAATCTTTCTCAACGGGGAGGAGGTGACCCACCTCCCGGTCCACCTCCGAGCAAGGAAGGGAATTGGCTACCTCTCTCAGGAGCCCTCGGTCTTTCGAAAACTTTCAGTGGAAGAAAATATCCTTGCGATTTTAGAGACTCTTCCCCTTTCCAGAAAAGAACGGGAGGAAAAATTGGAAGAGCACCTCGAGGAGTTAAAAATCACTCATCTCGCCCAACAGAGGGCATCCACACTTTCAGGAGGGGAAAGACGGCGCGTGGAGATCGCCCGAGCCCTTGTGACAAACCCCTCTTTTCTCCTCTTGGATGAGCCCTTTACAGGGGTTGATCCCATCGTGAAAGGAGAAATCCAGGGGATTGTAAGAGGACTGAAAAGAAGAGGGATTGGGATCCTCATCACGGATCACAATGTCCGGGAAACCCTGGAGATCACCGATCGGGCCTATATTATCTATGAAGGGAAGATCCTCTTCTCGGGAACCGCCCAAGAGTTAATCCATGATTCGAAGGCGAGAGAAGTCTATTTGGGGAAAGATTTTAAAATGTAACAGAAACCAATCACAAAATGGAACTTGAATTACGGACCGAATTAAAACTTACCCTCACCCCCCAGCTGATTGAGCTCTTAAAGCTCCTCCAGTTGCCTCGTCTGGAACTGGAACAATTGGTTCGCACTGAATTAGAGGCAAACCCTCTCTTAGAAGAAGGATCAGAAGAAACAGATGAGGATGAACAGGAGAGTGGGGAAACGGAGGAAGTCTCTTCGAATGAAAAAGAGGAAGCTTGGGAGGAGTATCTCCAGGAGGATATGGAGCCCATCTATCGCTCTTCTTGGAAAGAGAGGCAGGATTTTCAAGCCTACCAGCCAGTCGCAACCACCACCTTTCGGGAGTATCTCATGAATCAGTTACATCTGGCAAGCCGAAACCAGGAGACCACCCAGATCGGGGAATACATCATAGACAGCTTAGATGAGGATGGAAGGCTCAGCTTTTCTGAAGAGGCGATTGCTGAAGATTTAGGAGTAGAGCCGGAAAAGGTGGAAGAGACCTTGAAATTGGTACAGACCTTAGATCCCACAGGTGTTGGGGCAAGGGATTTGAAGGAATGTCTCCTCATCCAGTTGAGGAGTCTGGGGAAAGAGAAAAGCATTGAGGCACGAATTGTGGAGTTCCATCTGGAAGATCTCAAGAACAAAAACTATGAGCGAATCGCCCAAGCTTTGGAAGTCACTCTGGAAGAGGTGAAAAAAGCCATTGAAGCCATCAGTAGTTTGGAACCCAAGCCAGGACGGTGGATGGGAACGGGTGGGGTGAGATACGTGGTTCCAGATGTCCTCGTAGAGAAGGGATCTGATGGGTATCGAATTCTTCTGAATGAGACCAATATTCCCCATCTCCGGATTAGCCGATCCTATCGGGAAATTCTGAGAAATGTGAAGGGGAATTCCCAGGAGGCGCGAGATTTTGTCCGAAGCCGTTTGGCCTCAGCTCGCTTCATGGTCACCGGTCTGGAGGAAAGAAGAAAAACGATTCTGAAAGTGGTCAAATTTTTGGTGAATACCCAGAGAGAATTTTTGGAGGGAGGATTGGAACACCTGGCTCCTTTGAATTTGAAGGATGTAGCAGATGCTGTGGGAATCCATGAATCTACTGTAAGCCGGGTCCTGAAAGGGAAGTTTATCCAGACTCCCCATGGTGTCTTTGATTTGAAATATTTCTTCTCGGGAGGGGCAAAAAGACAGGACAATGAAAAAATCTCAACAAGGCGCCTTCAAGAGCGGATCCGACAATTGATCATTCATGAAGGGAAGAAGTGCCCTTTGACGGATCGTCAAATTGCCGAAAAACTGAAAACAGAGGGTTTTGATATCGCCCGAAGAACCGTAGGTAAATATCGGGATGTAATGAAGATCCTCCCTGCAAAATTGAGGAGAGAAGTGTGATAATTGGTAATTGGTAATTGGTGATTGGTATTTTGACACATTTAACCATTTAACCAGTAACCATTTAACCATATATCTCATGATCCCTCTCTTTCTCTCCCTCCGTCCCAAACAGTGGACAAAAAATCTCGTTCTCTTCGCCGGTCTCCTCTTCTCCAAAAACCTTCTTGATTCTTCTCTCCTCTTCAAAACTTTTCTTGCCTTCCTTCTTTTCTGTCTCCTCTCCAGTTCTGTCTATCTCCTGAATGACATCATCGATTTGGAAAAGGATCGGAGGCATCCCCGAAAGTCGAAGAGACCGATCGCATCTGGGCGTCTCAGTTCTAAGAAGGCGATGGGGTTCAGCGTCGCCTTTGCGACAATCGGGATTGTTCTTTCTTATCTTCTGGACCCGAGTTTTGGAATTTCTGCTCTGGTCTTTCTTCTTCTCATGCTCCTCTACATCTTTCTTTTGAAGAGGGTAGTCATTCTGGATGTCCTGGCCATTGCCCTCGGCTTCGTCCTCCGGGCGGTCGCAGGGGCTCTGGTGATCCATGTGGAAATATCCTCTTGGCTCCTGGTCTGTACCATTCTCCTTGCCCTCTTTTTGGCTCTCTCCAAACGGAGACATGAACTGGTTCTATTCAATGTGGAACTCACCCTGAAACAAGTTCAGGGTCGGAATTCGGAATTATCCCTCCGGACTCCGCAACCCCCAATCCCCAGTCGAAAGGGCCTGGCCGAATACAGCCCCCACCTTTTGGATCAGATGATCTCCGTTGTATCCGCAACCCTGGTGATGTCCTACGCCCTTTATACCATGGACCCGCAGACTGTAGAAAAATTCCATACCCGTGGACTCGCCTTCACCATCCCTTTCGTCCTTTACGGTATCTTTCGGTATCTCTATCTCATATATAAAAGGGAAGAGGGAGGGACCCCGGAGACCACCCTCCTCCAGGATAAACCCCTCCTCGCCAACTGCGGACTCTGGATTCTGGCAGTTGGGTTAATCCTCTATTTCTAAACCAAATAATGAATCTTTCAATCTCAGAATGCCTAAATGGCTTTTGGAAAATTCCAATAAAGTGAACAATGTTGTCCGAGATAGACGTTAATAAATTTACTAACAGAAACAAAAAAATGCGGCTGAGACATGGAGTCCTTAAACATCTGATAGCCGCCTTATTGATTCTGTATTGCATAGGCATCATCGTCACACTTTCAAACGAAAAAGAACGTTTTCAATGGGACTTCAGTACCTACTACTACGCGGGTAAGGCATATTCTGCAGGCTTAAATCCTTATGATGCTGAAGTATTGTCTCAAATGGCAACCACACCGGTTAATCAATTTGTCTATACACCCCTTTCACTTCCAGTTCTCAGGCTATTCTCAACTTTAGACTTTAAACCAGCCTTTTATTTTTTTCTATCCCTGAAACTCATTATACTCATCGGACTCCTCTATCTGTGGAAAAGAGAGTTCCTAAAGAGCGATGCAGATCTGCTTTTCTACGTCTTCTGCCTATTCGGTTTCAATAGTGCAATTTATATCGATATAAGATCAGGAAACATCTCCATTTTTGAACAGGGAGTGCTGTGGCTTGCATTTGCTGCATTCTTAAGGAACAAACTACTCCTATTTTGCATCCTCACGACATTAGCAGCAACTTTTAAAATTCAGCCGATTTTAATCCTCGTACTGTTAGGATATTCAAACGTCCAGAGTAAATATAGATACCTTTTTGCTACAGTGTTTCTCATTGTAGGAATCCATTTCATATCCTATGTCATGCACCCGGAATTCTTCAAGGACTTCATTTCGCAGGTCTCTAACTTAGAGGGTAGAGGGATCAATGCACCCTCTACTCTTGCCCTTTTGAGGGATATTCATGATACTTTGAGTAGAAAAGGGATCTTAGTCATTTCTCCAACGGCAATCTATCTGGCTATTGTAGTGACAATTTTGGCAGTCACTGGGTGGGCTTTAAAATCCCCTGAAAAGATTATAGATAAAAGGATTATTCTCTTCACGATATGCCTGACATATGCTTTGATCCTCCCCAGGTTCAAAATTTATTCGTATATCCTCCTCCTCGTGCCGAGTTATTTTATGATAAAGAATGTTTTCAGTAAAACATCCATCCCTATTTTAATCATTTTGCTAATGTTTTCTCAGCACACAATGCTACCGGGTTTCAATAAACTCTCAGAATATTTCCTATGGCGTTATTATCCGCTTATTATGACTTACTGCATTTGGTCACTCTCGGTAATTGCAATATTCCAACGTAGAACAGGCTTGAACCAACTACGCATTTCCGAGAAAAATTCCAAGTGATAGAGTTGGAAGATCAGAATTACAAATTTGTGTTCGGAAAATCCTATAGTTCTGGATTTGACCTATGAAACAATCAAAGGTAGCCGTTTTGAAAACCTCCCCTGAGACGGTAGTGGAGGACATCGGGAGACTGATGCACCTCGCAGAATTTGAAAGATTTCTCCCGAAGGAGATCGACACCATCCTCAAGATCAACATCTCTTGGCATTATCACTATCCGGGATGCTCCACGAGCCCCTGGCAGTTTGAAGGGGCGGTGAGAACCCTCCTTGAGTCGGGGTACCGGAATCTCACTCCTGCCCAGAACCGGACCGTCGTGGTAGATCCTAAGTTGGGGGCAAAGAAGAATCATCTCCTCTCTGTCCTTGAGAAATATCATCTTCGATTCCTCTATCTCTATGAACCTCAAGTAGAGTGGATCGATTACAAACCCAAGAAGGAGATGATCGTTCTGGACCAGATCTTCCCCAGAGGGATCAAAATCCCAGTGTTTCTCATAGGAAAGAATGCCGTCCATCTCCCTACCCTGAAGACCCACGTCTTCACGACCATCACAGGAGCGATGAAGAATGCCTTTGGAGGGCTCCTCAATGAGAACCGCCATTGGACCCACAGCGTCATCCACGAGACCCTCGTAGACCTCTTGCAGATCCAGAAGGAGATCCATCCGGGTCTTTTCTGCGTTACCGATGGGACTATTGCAGGAAGTGGCGCAGGTCCTCGAGCCTTTCAACCCCATGAAAAAAACTTTCTTCTTGCCAGTGGGGATATGGTCGCCATAGATGCCATTGGAGCCAAAATGATGGGATTTGACCCCCTCAAGATTCCTTTTATCCGCATGGCCTACGAGAGAGGATTGGGATGCGGAGACCCAAAAGAGATTGAAGTAACAGGCGAAGATATCTCGGAGATCAATTTCCGATTCAAGCGAGGGGATACCTTTGCCAGTCGGGGTCAGCATATGATCTATCACGGTCTCCTCCACCCTTTTGAGAAGATCCTTTTGAGGACTCCTCTCGTCCCCTGGGCATTCTTTGCCTCCAAGGTCTACCATGACTTCTTCTGGTATCCATTCATTGGTACAAGAAGAAAGAAGAAAATCTTAAAGACTGGATGGGGAGACCTCTTTCAGAAATATTCGTCGTAAAGATTCCTGATAAGAGATTGCTATATTTGGAGATTTATTCTCATGATTCCTTGAAATTCCTACTGGAAATGGAAATATTAAATAAAGGGTTAAGCAAAAATGCATCATGATTTACAAATCAGGGGGCTGCTATGAATAAACGAACTAAAATACTTCTTACCATGCTGATTTCGCTTCTTTCCTACATCGGAATCGGAACAACTTGGAATACTCTCATCGAGAGAAGTTCGAACCGAAGTGAATATCGTCCAGGAGATCTATGGTTCGATGCCATAGAGAAAGAATCGAAGACAAGAAAGAAACCTCACTTGGACTCTATACAGATGAGAACACAAACTTGGGTCTGATCTCATATTTATAGAGATATAGCGTATCCTCTCTTTTCGTTTTTCTACAAAAGCTGGACCAGGCGAGGGTGCGAGACAAATTTCTGAGTTCGATTGAAATATTTTACCTAAAAGCAAAAATCCGAACTTGAGATACACTAAGATTTTCCTCTTCTCCCTCTTTTTCGGCTTCAGCGTCTTCCTCGGTCTCCTCCTCCTGATGGACCTTCGTCATCTGAAAGATTCCCTCGCAGGATTTCACTGGACTTTCTTCATCCTTGCCTTACTCTTGGCTCTCCTTAATTACCTCCTTCGATTTCTCCGATGGGAGTATTACCTCCACTGCTTGAAAATCACTATCGATAAGAGAAGGAGTTTTGCCATCTTCTTCACAGGATTAGCCCTCTCCATCACTCCGGGTAAAGCGGGGGAGGGAATCAAATCTCTACTATTAAAGACGAGCTCAGAGACCCCCATCGTCAATTCTCTCCCGATACTCTTCTCTGAGAGACTTTTGGATGTGCTGGGGGTCGCCCTCCTCCTATCCTTCGGTCTTCAGGCCTTCCAAGGGGGATTCCCCATCTTCCTACTCTCCATAGGAACCTCCATTTTCCTCCTTCTCCTCTTTCTTAAAGGTCCACACCTTCTCTCAAGGATCCCCGCACCGAAGCGGGTAAAGGAATGGCTTATGGTCTTCACCGAGAGCGGAGGACTCCTCCTCTCCCTCCGAAATTTCTTCCCCATGCTTCTCCTCACCCTCCTCGCCTGGTTTTCCGAATGTTTCGCCTTTTATCTTATCTTGAAAGGTTTTGAGATCTCAGAGACCCTCCTCTACGCCACCTTTACCTATTCCCTCTCCACCCTTGCCGGTGCCGTAACCTTTCTCCCGGGAGGACTCGGGGCGACGGAGGCAAGTCTTTTCGGTCTCCTCCTCTTGAGGGACATTCCCAAACCCCTCGCAGTAGGGTCCGCCCTACTTGTAAGATTGGCAACCCTCTGGTTTGCCGTTCTCATCGGAGGAGGTGTCTTTCTGATTTATCGAAAACGCCTCCTCCCTTCCTTTCAGGTTGAATAACTGTTGGGCCGCCTCTCATTTCTTCATGAAAATACAAGAGGCTCGAATCGATGGATTTAATTTACCGGTCGATTCGGGCCTCTGGGAACCTTATCCGAAGTCACGGATGTAGGACAGGCTGGCTTTGTCGTTCTACTTGCTTTCGATCTGTTTGCTATCGTTCTGTTTGATCTCTTTCTGTTTGCTGTCATTTACTCTGTGGTGTCTTTGATGATGACGGCGATGGTGGCGTCCATGGTGTATGCGATGGCGATTTCGATGGCGCTTGTGGTGCTGACGATGATGTCTTCGAGTGTGGCGATGATTCCGATGGTGTTTATTTGTTGCGATGATTATGCTCTTTCGTCTCGCTCTTATCCTCTCTGGCGACAGGACGATCAGAACGAGGTGGTTTCCCAATTGAAGAACCTACACCCAGCAAAAAGACCAGGAACAAGAGTAGGAGTCGCTTTCTCATTCTCTCTCACCCCCTATATCTATAAGATTTAATGTGAGATTCCAAATCTGAAATCTTCTGGCACCCACCCAGGGTGCCCTCAAAGTCTACCTTCAGATCCTCTTTTCAACTCTGACTTTTTTGGATGACCAGGCTTACTTCAAAAGATAAGCAAAATCCATGCCAAAAACTCCCCTTTACAAGTAAGATTATAATTTTAAAATAGTTATATGGGGTTAGCCAATTTGAAAACCACCCGTCAGTTTCATTATTTGAATCGAAACTTTGCAATTTGTATAGATCCTTTGCTCATTTTTCTGTCATTGTGAGGCTTGTTCTGAACCCTATGGGTAATCTATAGCCTGTACCCGCCCTGGGCGAAGCAATCTCATTGGATTAGGGTGATGGGGCTCCACCTTTCTGTTTGCCGACCTCAACGTGAAGGTCTCTTCTTTTTGAATAGAAGGCACATCTTTCCCATTCCCTCAAATTAAATGTCCGTTTAGAGGAAATGATTTGAAGCGTATCTCAGTCAATTTCCGGGGGAACTTGGGGGGCGGGAAAGCTGTCTATATAGTAAAGACAAGAGGCAGAAGCAGTGGCAGGAAGTAATAGGAAATAGGAAAAGATCAAGAGAAATAAGTAGAGATAAAAAAACAACCCCTACCTTGAATTTGAAAGGTTGAAAAGATGTCCTCTCTCAAGATAAACGGAAGAAGAATACCGTTCACGGTTCAGCGAAAGGAGATCCAGCATATCTACATGAAGATAGGGTCGGATCTCAGGTTAGAAATCGTCCTTCCTCAGAGAGAGAAGATTTCTGTGAGCCGTTTTCTCAAGTCAAATCTCCCATGGATTGAGCAAAAGGTTGAAGAGATGTCCAAGATGAAGAGGCTTTTCACTGGGAACACGATTCTATTTAAAGGAGAACCCCTTAAAGTTAAAGGCATTCGAGTACGAAGTGCGGGAGGCGGAATGCGGAATGGAAGAGGCCGGAAAGGTTTCAGACTTTATAAAAATGTAGTTTTTGTCTACGAGAATTCCAAGAAAAAAAGAGATGAAATTTTGAAGAATTTCATCACCCGCCAGACCCTTCGGCATGTCAACAGAGACGCAAAGAGATGGGTTCGAATCAGTGGAATGTGGAGGTCGGAATTCGGAAAGCGGAAGGAAAAGATACACAAAATTGAAGTGAAGGAGATGAAAAATTGGGGATACTGCACAAAAAAGGGGGACCTACTCTTCAATTGGAGACTTATCTGCCTTCCAGAACGACTCAGGAAGTATGTCGTTCTCCACGAACTCCTCCACACGAAATATTTCAATCATTCGAATGGGTTTAAAAGGGAGATGGCAAAGTATATTGGGGATTTTCAAAAAGTGGAAGGGTTGTTGAGGAATTATCTACCATTCTAAATGCAGTAAGTAGTAGACAGTAGATAGTAGGTAGGATTAGAACCAAAACGATTACTGAAGTAGGGGCAGGTTTATAGACCGGCCCCTACTTGTTTCTGCCCGATTTATGCGGCACCCTATTAAATGTGGGGTACTTCAAAAATCCCAATCCATTCTCGGCATAGGGTAAACGGCTTCTCTTATCTTTCTGGACTCGTAGGTACGGAATTTCATTTAGGGGATTCCCCTCGAGTCATTTTACTGGATGTCACCGTTTTTCATAGAGAACAGTTCGAATCATGTCGCGGCGGACACTCACCGCTTAAATCCTTGCGTACCCGAGGGAGATGAATTTCGTTCATTGTTTTCCACTTCCAAATTTTCTTTTACCCAGCAACTATCCCCTGCTAAGAAACCAACGAGCCAAACTTCTGAATAGATTGCCTTGTATTCCTCCTCTTATCAACCTTTGACTTTTCTTCGTGCATGAATCATGGCGATGATGTGAAAGTTAATAAAAAGAGGCGGGCAGGGCAAAGATGCCTGGCAGAACACCTTGTCCGTGGAGAATGATAATCGGACACGAAATCATCCCCCATTGATCTTTTGACTTGGACAGACTACCTTCTTTCCCTCCTTTTGTCAAGCGGTCTTCGGGGTTCACCACCCCATTTTCCCTTTCAAAAAGGAGTAAGAAAAAACCGTGAAAAATGGCTCGGAGCAGGGTCAAAATGTCGACATAAATTATTGTAATATAAATACTTATAAATAATTTTTTCTCTTAAAAAACCCTTGATAAATCTCCCGAAAAATAGTATCATATGAGTCGTAACTCATAAAAGGAGTGTGATGCGCTTAGACCGTTTAGAACTCCAAAATTTTAGAAATTTCTCAAACCTCACCCTTGAGTTCCATCCGAAAGGAAATCTCTTTCTTGGAAGAAATGGAGCCGGAAAGACAAACCTCCTGGAAGGGATCTACTACCTTGCGATGGCAAAATCCTTTAGAGGAGGAGATGAAGAACTCACTCAATTCGGCGAGGATTTTTTTCGAATCAAAGGGGTGGGGAAGGGGATGGGAGGAGACCTCCACGTGGGGATCACCGCAATAACGAATCAGGGCAAGGAGAAGCGAATTCTTCGGAATGGACATTCTGTAATCGCTTCTGAATGGGTAGGCACACT
>JADFOU010000050.1 GCA_022562655.1 candidate division TA06 bacterium | reverse complement strand
TTCCAATTTTAGGGAACGCGCGATACTCAGTTTCACCGACATCCTGAGCAAAGGTCGGTGCAAGGATTAAAAGAGAATAGAAGATGAACAGTCCAAGGAAAAGATATAGGCGTTTGTTATGTCCGTCTGGGAGCAAATACCTGATAAGGCGCATTATTTATATTCCGAAATTTAATCGGTAAATATACTAATCAGAGTGTTGATTCGCTATTCTGCGTGACTGCCTGGGGCACAGTTATTATTTAGCCTTCTTCTTTTTGAAGTCACTGCTTGTGAAACTTTCTTCAACTTCTCCGCTGTCAGTGACTGTAACCGTTCTATTTGCCAAGCCAAGTTCCTCATGCCATACTTGAATACGATATTTACCCGCAGGAACATTCGCGATGGTATAGGTTCCCGCGTCACTCGATTTTTCGTAAGCATCAGAACTTATCCATTTTCCATCTTTATCTTTGTCGCCAGTAACGGCAAAATGGTCATTTTCTACGACGACGATGTACCCTGTCATCCAATTGTGAATATCACAGGTGAATTTAATCGGTTCGGCTTTTTTTAGCGTCAACGGGAAGACTTTCCCTTGTTGAGCAATCTGCCAATTGACCGCAGCTTCCGGGTCCTTTTTCGCGTGCGAATGCACGTTGTGGGCAACTGGATCGCTAGATCTGATATCCACGGTGGTTCCTGCAACCACTGCGAGGACATGGGGAGAGTATGCACAATTCATCTGATCCATGACGGGATTTTTAGCGGGCGGTGTCACCTTCGCTTTGCGGGAGCGTAAGTAGACTACGACATTTTTAATTCCTGTCCCTTTGGAAACGACAAGTGCCTCAGACTTAGTGCCTTTTACAGCGTCTATGCAATGCTGATCTTTGGTTGCCTTCAACATTGAGCGGGCGGGGACATCACCATCATACGTAATTTTTCCTGTAATCGTTCCCGCATAAGACAGACCTGTTATCAGGATAATGGCACTGATAGTGGTAACGTATCTCATTGCTTTCATCGGTCTTTAATCCTTTCGTTGTATTTTATCATCGCATTAAACAAAAGAGAGATATTCTTAAAATCGAGATGACACGGAGAGCCGTGACTTTAGTCCCTGAAACGAAATGACGTAAATACTGACTTAATAATCTGTCAGAAAATACCTCCCACAGATCACATATTATAATAGCACTACACGAAAAAGAGATCAACTATTAAATCAAAAGAGTCACGGATATCCGTGACTCTAATACGTGAAATATGATACAAAGAAAAAGGTTCAATTCTCGTCTTCCAATTCGGCTATTTTCCCATTTACGCCGAAGGTTGGGCGAAAATGTTCCTTGATAAATGTGAGGAGTTCTTGTTGTTCCTCGCTGGTAAGATAAACGGAAAAGGAGGGCATGTCGTCTTTGCCAAGGGCGATACTGCGAACTATCTGTTCGTCACTGTGCGCATCCCAAAATTCTTCCGCAGTAAACTTGGCGGGTTTCAGTCGTTTGAATCGACCAATCCGACCATTGCCCTCTCCGTAAATACCGTGACAGCCAGCGCAAAATCTCGCGTAATTATACTCAACTTTAGAGCTGTATTTGATACTTGGGTCAATGCTGCGGCAGAGCCAGATCAATCCAACTAAGTTCGCCGTAAGTAGTGCAACGATGACAAGAAGATGACGAATCATCCAGAATCCTCATAAATACCAAGACAGAACTGATGTTTACTTGCCTGATTATTCGCCGAGTGAAATCAGATAGTCTCTGACAAGTTCGATCTGTTTTTCAGCATTACCATCGGCATAATCTCCGACCGGTTGATACTCCCCACCGATCTTTGGCCAGTTCTGAGGCATCGCTGTTCCCCGTTGGAACGACTGCGGATCTTTCAGCCAGTCAACAATCCAGTCCGCCTTGAGGCGCGGCTTGGCTAAGGCAAGATCGGGCCGTCCAGTTTTATCGCTACCAGCAGGGATAACTTCACCCTGTTCTGGATGACAGGAGGTACACTGAAGGGCTTGGAAAATTTCCTTGCCTGTCTGGAGTTCTGCCTGAGCAAGCGGCTGTAGAGCAATCGTTTCGTATGGGAAAGGCTCATCTGAAAGTGCAGAGAAATATTCAACAAGGGCGGTGGCATCGTCATCGGACATCCCAAAGGTCGGCATCCGTACTTTAAGCCCGTAGCGGATAGGCGTTGGCTGTTTCAAAAATTCAAACAACCAGTCTGGATAAACCTTTGCGCCTTCCTCTTGCAGTGTAGGTGGCGAGAACTGTTTTGCCTTAAGCGTATCCAGACCTTCATGCGCGGCAACGACATCCACAAACTTACCACCTTTCTCTTCGATCTCATGACATCCTTGACAATTGTATTTTTTGACGAGTCGTCGTCCAGTATCAATTCGGCGGGTTTTTTCATTCAACTGGTGGATATAACCTAGCGGGTATTTTTCGGGTTGGAAACTCTTGAGTAAAACTGCAAGAGCTTGGGCTTCCTCCTCCCCAATAGCATTAAAGACCGGCATCCGAGATACAATGCGGCGTGTTTGGTACCGTCTCGGATTTGTGACTTTGCCGATAATCCAACCGTGCCAACTATGCTCAATATTTGTTGTATCCCCAAAGTCGAGTTCCTCAACCGCCTTAGCACCGAATTCGCCGAGGTCTACACCAACCTTTGACTCATTTTCAAATCCGGGAATAGTGTGGCAACCGGAGCAACCATAGAGCTGAACGAATTCTTTTCCAAGCTCAGGATTAATTTCTTCAGGAATACTTCCGTAAGAAGTCGTGGTGATTTTTAGAGAGGGTTTAGAGTCCTTGAGGCTCATTAAATAAGCCACCACGCCATCGAGTTCCTTTTCACTCAGTCTCAGATCTGGCATAACCGTTTTGGGGTCGTAAGACTTCGGGGCGCTAATCCATTGACGGAGGAAAGCGGGCGTCACCTTGTTGCCAACGCCATCCAAATTCGGCGCGAAATCATTGCCTAATTCGCCTACCGTATGGCACGCCAAACAGCCCACGGTTTTAACAACCTCTTCGCCAGAGGCAATCACCTCCGGATCGGTTGAGAATGTGGCATTCGCTTGATCGAGTGTCGAATCCTTCACCCCTTCAAGAAACGCTGCGATGGAATTAACAATGTCAACAATCTTTTCAACTTCACCTTCTGCGTAGGGATATTCAGTTCCATCGTCTGCTCGAACAAAAATTTTTCCCCCCTCACTCCTGACAGTACCTTCACGGTTTCTGTTATGTGTGAGATAGACCATCTTGGTCATACCTTGGGTTGGGAAGAGTCTAGGCATCTTGGTTTTCGGTAAATAGGATGACGGGTTTTTTATCCAACCTGCGAGCCAATCAACACTGTTCACTTTGCTCCCAATTTTCGCCAGCGAAGGACCGACCTTATCTAATTTTTTCAATACAGGATACCCTTCGACAGCGTGACAGCCATGACACCCTAAATCCTCAAACAACGCCATGCCTTTTGAAAGGTCAGGTGAATAATCTCGAACTTCCCCGGTTCCTGGCGATCGATAATCCAACATCATTACCTCTGCATGACAACGGCGACAGTTGGATTGCATATAGCCACGAAGTTCATCTGTGACGGTGTCAGTATGTTCATCCATTCCTAAAACAGGTGTCAGCCAAAATTCTTCTTCATGCTTAAGGGCGTGTGCAGATTTCGGCGTGAGGGCTTGTCCCTGACCACCGTGGCAGAGGGTACAACCAAATCTTTTGACAGGGTGTTTGCCAAGAAGAACATCTTGATAGGGATGTGTACGAAGCACAGGTCTATATCCGGTTTCATACGAAATTTCGACTTCACTAAATATATCCGGATCGTTAAAGGTGATCTGTCCATTGTCGGCGAAGCTGTAGGTACCTGCTTCCGCCGCCTCCTCATCAATCAAAACTGTTTCGCTACCAACCTTAACCAGCGGATGGTTTAATTGGTAGAAAGGTTTATTTTCACCATCACCTTCAATATCAAAGCTTTCTTTTGCAGTACGTTCGTAGCCCTGTCTGTCGATAGCAAAATGGCATGTCGCGCACCGATCTGCCGTGTAGTCGAAATCTTCAAGGTAGTATTGAACGATTGTTCGAGTTTTCGTAAATGGACTTTCCAATAGACTTCCGACAAAAGTGCGCTTTATCCCGCTGACAGAATCCAGCTTCTCTTGAATCTTGGCAACCGCATCATGCTTGGCTTGATCTTCCCCAAGCAATTCAAGTTTTTCATTAATTTCTCCAACTGAAAGTTTTACCATAGAGCTTAAACATTACCTGATTCCTTAGAAACTTCTTTTTCTGTCTGATTCAATGTAATATCTATATCTCCAAAATGTTTTTCTTGATTTGGCGACCGACTCGAGACTCTCTCCATTTGCAATTTCCGATGCAGCTTCGATTGCTCTCTCATACAACTCTTTTTGAGCGGACCAGATTTCCTTTTTGTACTGCTGGCGGTTACCGTCCCCATACTGCCATACACCTACTGCAAGCCCGACAGCTACGAGTAGTAGAGATATTGATTGGATTGTCCATCCGTTCTTCTTTTCAGTCATCTTTCCAAGATCCTTCACGGCCTAACTATGGTTATATGGTTTCGGTACGAACTACTTATAGCTGTCGCCCTAGCGGTATTTCACACCAACTTCTTCTTTGAAATAACACAATGTAAATCAGATACTTACATCCAGAAACTAAGGTTTTTCGGGGTGTTATATGGTTTCCGTATAACACCCCTGAAGCGGAATTTCCTTGAATCGCAAATAGACCTATTATGTTCTTGAATGGCTCTTGCCTATTATAGATTGTGAAATACCGCTGTCAAGCTCTTTGTTTGGGAATCGTTCCGAACTAAGAACTTCTAACAAGAATGCCCTTTTAAATTCAAGCTCCCTATCCCTTTTCCTCTTGACTCATCCTTCTTTCCTGCTAAAATCTTATCGATTCAACAGGAAAATTGAGCCATGTAAAACTTGAAATTCCTACATCATGTCAAATTTGGGGGAAATACTGAAGATTGGGCAGTTTCAACCACAAAAGTTCTAATATCATCCATGAAGGTGCTCCAGTAATTTTTAAACCCCTTTGATCAAATGTCAAAAGGGTTTTTTAGACACTATCGGGTTTATATAATAACATCGATAACTAAAAAACTATAATAACATCGCTAACTGAATTTCAATCGCCTAAACTTCTTCCAAAAACAGATGGAAGGAGGAAAAGGCGATGGAGAAAAACAGTGAGTACGAAAGACGCTGCAAGGCAATACAACTGTATGAAGAAGGTACCGGTTTTAACGAAATTCTTCAATTGGTGCAACGGAGTCAATTCTGGCTCGCCAAATGGCTCCGCAGATATCATGAACAAGGGATGGAAGGACTCAATGATCGAAGTCGAACTCCTAAGAGAATTTGGAGAAAGACTTCGGATCGTATGGTCAAAAAGATTCTCGCTCTTCGAGAAGAGTTGGAATCGCATCGAACGCGACGTTCCGCCTTTTCCGGCATTGGAGCGGAGGCTATTCATTGGGAACTTAAACAAAGAAAGGTTCACAATGTACCCACCATCCCTACCATTGCCAAAATTCTTTCTCGACATGGGAGAACACGAAAAGGGAAGGTTACAAGAAATAAGTCCAGCAGTCGTCAACCGTACCCATCTCCAAAGGCAGAGAAAACGGGAGATCTGCATCAAACAGACCTCGTGGGTCCGAGACATCTCAGAGGACCAAAAGGCGTCACCCGGTTTTATTCCTTTCACACCGTGGATGTGGCAGGTCATACGGCTTGGACGAGTCAGTTTCCCGATAAACAGACGATCTCTCTGTGTACACATCTTGTTGATACATGGAAGGTTATGGGAATCCCTGTCGTCTCTCAAATGGATAATGAGATGGCGGCCACGGGAGGAGGACGCTACCCGCACAGCCTCTCCCAGGTGATTCGCCTCCATTTGCTCCTGGGGAGCCACTTGGTCTTCATCCCCCTGGGAGAGCCTGGAAGAAATGCCACCGTGGAGAGTTTTAATGGACTCTGGCAAGAGAGGGTCCTTAGAAGACATCTCTCGCCTACCCTCACGGCCCTCCGGAGAATGAGTCAGCGATTCTTGCGCTATTATCATTATGAAAAACCGCATCGAAGTCTTACCCAAAAAGACCACAAAACAAGGTTCCCTGGCAAACTCAGAAATCGTCTCTGGAAATCGCTTCGGCATCTTCCCAGGGGATTCCGTCTGGAAACCTACAGGGATTCCAACGGGCATCTTCATCTCCCCATTGCCAGGGGAAAGGTCTCCTTTATCCGAAAGGTTAATACTCATGGAAGAATTGAAGTCAATGGCGCATCTTACTTCATCAGAAGAAAACTTGAAGGTCAGTATGTTGTGGCTACGATCTTTTCCCACCGGAAAAAACTAGTGATTAAGAGTGATCGTAGGATTATTAAATCATTCCATTTTCCAATTAAGGGACCTATTGTTAAACCGTTAAGTTCAGCTTCAAAGTAAAAGTAGTTAGCGATGTTATTATACTCCTGAGCATTAGAAATCAGTTAGCGATGTTATTATTGCAGCCAACTACTTATTAAAGTTGGAGGAAGAGAGAAGAAATTTCACCACTTTCCATTCTCCATCTTCCCTTTGGAGAAAGACTTTGGAAGGAACCGGGTTATTCAAAGACCCGATGAGGAAAACAGGTTGGTCTTCATACTTTGCAAGAATCCAGACGTCGAGTTGAACCTTCGCCTCCTCTCCCACAACCTCAACTTCTAACTCAGAAAGGGAGACTTTGATTCCTTCAAACTGTGAGAAGATCTCATAGAGACCCTCGCGAACTCCAGAATAATCAAATCCCATTTCGTCCTGATAACCTCTTGAGATAAAACCGATCAAAAGTTCAGGATCCTCTCTTTCAAAAGCATTCTTTGCCGTTAGAATCATCCTCTCAATCTTCTCCTCTTCAGAAACAAAGACGAATTTAAGAAAAAAGAAAATGAGTAAAATCGTAAGGAATGAGAATACCCCGGTGAATAAATATTTTGATTTTTTAATTATCATTCGATAATAACCTTATTACATCCCCGACCAAATACATTGATCCTGTTACAAGTATGAGGTCATCCTGATTAGCAAGATTTCTTGCAGTCTCCAAAGCACAAACCGTTTCCTCGCAAACCATTATTGATTGACAGGTAGTCCCGCCATGACGGGATCTCGTACGAAATTTATCAAATTTCTCTTGTAATAGAGAAAGAGAAGCGGTTCTGGGGGAATTGGTGCTGGTGAGTATGATCTCCGAAGCCAAGGGAGAGAGGACTTGAGCAATTCCTTCAATATCTTTATTGGCGAGAATGGAACAGAGGAGGATCACCCTTTTCCGGGGAAAAAGGGACTGTATGGCTTCTCGGAGGCATTGGGCAGAATAGGGATTGTGGGCACCGTCCAGGACAATCCAGGGTCTCTCCCCTACGATTTCCAGTCGACCCCGGAGAGGAACGGTTAAATGGAAATTGGTTAAATGGTTAAATGAAAATCCCAAGAAAGATAAGGTACCAATAGCGACGGCTGCATTTTCTACTTGGTGATCCCCAAGTAATGGGAGAAAAAATTCGGAATTCGGAGTTCGGATTGTAAGTTGATCTCCCCTTTGGGAGAATTCGGAGTTCATCATTCGAAACCGGGTTCCTGTGAGGCTACTTTCGAGGATCTGATATTGGATCTCCCTCCCCACCAAGAGGAGCCTTGCTCCTCTCTCCTCACAGACTTCTTCCAGAACTTCCAATGCCTCCTCCTTTTGTGGGGCAGAGACCACTGTTCCATTCTTACGAATGATTCCCGCTTTCTCTCGGGCGATCTCTCTGAGGGTTCCACCAAGAATATCCGTATGGTCGAGGCTCAAGGAGGTAATCACAGAAACAAGGGGGTTTGTCACATTGGTGGCGTCCAACCTCCCCCCCAACCCTACTTCGAAGATGGAATACTCCACACCTTTTTCAAGGAAATGGAAGAAGGCAATGGTAGTAAGAATTTCAAAGACCGTTCGGAACCCAGTAGGTGCAGGTTTAAAACCTTCCCCTACCTCCTTAAGGAGAGGTGTTATTCTTTCCATCCAGTGCGAAAACTTTTCTTCTGGGATGGGTTCCCCGTTTATTGAGATCCTCTCCCGGAGGTGAATGAGGTGAGGGGAAGTGAAAAGACCTACTTGAAAACCGTTGGACTGAAGAGAGGAGGCGATGAGGGTGGCAGTGGACCCTTTCCCCTTCGTTCCTGCAATGAGTATCGGGCTTTCGAGTTTTTTCTCTGGACTCCCGAGGGATGCGAGGAAAGATCTGTAGGATTCAAGATCCAAGGGATAAGTCGGACGGTGAGTCCGTTCGTTGTCTATAAGACTGTCAAGGAACCGAAGCGACTCTTCAAAAGTCATCATGGATACTGTAGACATTGGACTTTAGACTCTGGACTTATTTCTCTTTATAAAATCTTCTGTCTTGAATCTATGTTCTATAGTCTGAAGTCTATAGTCTATTTTGGCAGAAACGGGTCATTCCAATAAAACTTCGTCACCCCTTTCGGTGTGGCAAAGAAGATATAATCGCCATCTAAAAGGATTGCCTTCACAACATTGGAGATGAGACCATCCGAGGTGGTATAGTTCTGCCAGGTTCTCTCCCTTTTCCGATACTTCGCCACCCCTCCATCCGTTCCCACCCAGAGATTCTCCTCATCAGCAGCGAAGTCGTTGATCCGGCGATTTGGAAGGAATAATTCAGAGGAAAAGCGATCCCAGCGTTTCTCTTTTGTATCATAGACCAAAACGCCTATGAGGGTTCCAAACCAGATGAGATCCCCATCACCTTCAAGGGCTGTGGTTCCGAAGCCAGTGATCCCTTCAGGGTCTTCCAAAATCCCCCACTTTCCCTCCTCCTTGTTCAAAAGAAAGACCCCCGAGGAGGTCGCAACCCAGAGATAGTCAGGTTGGACGTAGAGATCATAGATCTCGAGATCTTTCAGTTCCTTAATCGAGATAACTCTTTCTCCATAACGAGAAATCTTACCCAGTCCTCTCTTCGTCCCGATCCAGATCTCCTCTCCATCCAAGGCGAGGGCGGTTACAGAATTGTGAGGAAGCCCATGGAACTTTCTTAAGGTCTTCCAAAATCCATCTTTCATCTGATATCGGATGAGTCCATCAGATGTGCCGAACCAGACCCTTCCGCCCGAATCGAGTGCAACCGAATCGGGTTCGGTGAGGATAGAGGTAACCCCTGTAAGGACAGGTTTGAAACCTACCTCTACGTCTATATGGTGCCATCTGCCTGAGGCGGACTCCTCCCGGTTCCAGAGGGTGACTCCGGAACCACCAAACCAGAGAGACTCCCCCTCCTTCGCCATCGCCTCTACATTGGAGTGGGAAAGCCCGGAGAGGAGCTTTTCTCCCAGATAGGAGAAGGTAGAATAACGGAAGACCCCATATCCCCATGTTCCCACCCAGAGATCCTTTCCATCCTTTATCAGGGCAGTCATTGGATACTCCCTGAACTTCTTGTCCTGAACGGTGTAGGGGGAAAGAAACCTGTATTTTGGATTATCCAGGGAGTCGGGATCCCGCTTTCCAAACCATTCAATCTCTTCGGGAAAGTTGGAGACGGACTCCCAGACCCTTCTCCCTCGATCATATTTTACCTTTTTTGACCCACCCTCCAGCCAGATTGCATCAGGGTTCATTCCAATGGACTGCACCTCCTTAGGGGAGAGATCGCCAAGAGAGGTGAAGTGGGAGAAGTGGTAGGAGAGGGGTTGGTAAACTGCGAGGGCCTCTTCGGTGAGGAACCAGGGTTGAGAAGTGAGTCGATCAATGGCAATCAGTTGAACAGAACTCCCTCCGAGTCCGGATGCCTGAGTGAGGGGATCTATCCATTCTTCCGTCATCCTGTCATACCGGAGGACGCCCCCTAAGGTCCCCACATAGATCGTCTGCAAATCTCCGGCAATAGAGGTGACATAGCGGGAATCGATGTAACTCACCCAGTCTTCAGGGCGGTAGATCTGACTGAAGGCAATGCCAAATGATAAATGTAAAATGAAAAGGGATAGGAAGAAACCACGAGATTTCACAGATTTCTTCAAGATTTTTCTTCTCTGTGCTAATCTTGTGTG
>JADFOU010000049.1 GCA_022562655.1 candidate division TA06 bacterium | reverse complement strand
GGTACCCTGGCGGAGCGCATCCGCTGTGCCGGCGCCGGCATCGGAGGCTTTTTCACTCCCACCAGCGTGGGTACCGAGCTGGCCGAGGGGAAGGAGCACCGGGAGATCAACGGCCGGATCTACGTGCTGGAGTACCCGCTGCCCGCCGACTACGCGTTTATACGGGCCTGGAAAGCCGACACCCTGGGCAACCTACAGTTTCGCCTGGCCCAGCGCAACTTCAACCCCATCATGGCCACGGCCGCCAAGATTACCATCGTTGAAGTGGAAAACGACATCGTCGCCGCCGGGGAGTTCGACCCCGACCAGGAGGAGGAGCCGCCGCCCACGCCCCTCGTTCCCCCTTTTGGTGCAGATACCCGTTACCTCTTCTCTTTTGGACCTGTGGAGGAATTTCCCGGAAAAGGGCTTCCTGCTGGCGACTCCGTGCAGGTCGTCATCGCCTATCTCGCCGCAGAGCGGTTCCATGAGGGGGGATGTGATCCTGCCCCTGGTCCCCCCCACAACTTTGAGGATTTTGCCCTCAACGCCTTCTGGGCACAATTCATGTTTGACAACCCCGGCTGGTCCACCGCCCGTCAGGCTCCCGCCCCTACTGATCCCACAAGCGACTGGTTCAAAGCCTATCAGGCAAAATTCGCCTCTCTGAGAGGAGGCGACTTTCGCCTCGGAGACAGCCTCCCCGATTTCCGGGGACCACCCCCACCCCCCTCACCTGTTCTCAATTTGAATGTTACGAGCAGCCGGGTAGAACTCATCTGGGACAACTCTCCTGAAAATACCATTGACCCCTTCATCATCGCCCTCGGAGATCCTGAACAGGCGAGGGACTTTGAAGGCTATCGAATCTATCGGAGTTACTCCGGCCAAATCGCCGACTTCCATCTCCTCGGGGAATATGATAAAACCAACGGTTTTGGTCTTGACATAGGATTTGGAGACCTAACCCCTGATACCACCATAACAGGATCCGATACCCTCATCGAATACCACTTCGATGATATTCCGGGTCGCCCCTACTACCCTGTCTTCTATTCCGTCACCTCTTTTGACAAGGGATTTGAACAGGTGAAGAATGGAATTGTGGTCTTCGAGGTGCCTCCTTTAGAGAGTAGTGTAGGGGTGAATGTGAAACGGATCCTCCCCTCTCCTTCTGTGGATGAGGTGAGAAAGGATAAACTGAATGCGATTGTGGTTCCCAACCCCTATCGGGCTGACCTCTCAGGTAGTGGGGGGAGGTATGAAGCAGAGAAATGGGAGGACTGGGATGGATCCGGCTGGATTGAGCAGGACAGGCGGATCCAATTCATCCACCTCCCTGCCCGGTGCCGGATCAGGATCTACACCTTAGATGGGGACCTGATAAATGAGATCAACCACCCGGATCCCAGCGACCCAATGGCCTCTTCCACTTCAGCCTCCTGGAACCTCGTCTCCCGAGACCTCCAGGCAATTGTATCCGGCATCTATCTCTTCAGTTGCGAAGAACTGGATGAGAGTGGGAAGATTATAGGGAATTCTCAGATTGGAAAGTTCGTTGTCATCAAGTAAGGGAATGAAACCACAAGCCTGTCCTGCCCGCCCGTGGGTTGGGCAAAGGGAGAATCGGGCTCGGGGCGACTGGCCAGGGATTACACAAGATTAACACAGATTTTGATACTCTTCGTAAAAACAAAAGATATTCTCGTGGAATCTCGTGGTTCCTCTAATATGGAGTTTCAAAGATGAAGAAACTCACAATTCTCGTTTTCCTTCTCGCGATTCCTCTCACCGTCTTCCCCCAGTCCAAGGTGGGGACGGCTGGGCTCCAGTTCTTGCAGGTGGGTGTTGGGGCAAGGGCCTTTGGGATGAGTGAGGCTTTCGTCGCCATTGCGGATGATGTCACTGCCCTTTACTATAACCCAGCTGGAATCGCCCTGTTGGAAGGTTCAGAGGCGATTGCCGCTCGTACGGCGTATCCGGCAGATATCAACATTGACTATCTGGGTTATGCCCGTCCCCTCTCTCCTTTTGATGCCGTTGGAGCCAGTCTTACCATCCTCTCCTTGGGAGAGGATTTGCTTGAGACGGACAACAGGTACCCTACGGGGACGGGTCGGTCTTTCTCCTTTGGAGACTACGCCTTTGGACTCTCCTATGCCCGGAAACTCACTCCCCAATTCTCCGCTGGGATTACCCTCAAAGCCCTCTATGAATATCTGGCGGATGAGGAGGTCTTCGGGTTTGCGGGGGATGTGGGGACCATTTATGATACAAACTTCAAATCTCTGAAAGTAGCGATGTCCATCACCAACTTCGGACCCGATCTCACTTATACCCGAGATTCCTTTCCCCTTCCTTTGAACTTCAAGGTGGGTATCTCCGCTCTACCCATTGACACAGAGTACCATCGTCTTCTCGTGGACGTGGAGGGAAGTCACCCCAACGACAATTTTGAGCGGGGGATCATCGGGATGGAATATGGATTTAATGACCTCTTCTTCTTGAGGGGAGGAGTGAAGTGGGGCGTCAGGTGGGACACATTTGAAGAGGAGGAGGGGATCCTCCAACCGAAGACCAAGTTTGGAATCGGCACCGATACGGAGAAATGGTCTGCAGGTACAGGTTTTAAGATACCCGTAAATGTTCTCGATATCAAACTGGATTATGCGGCTACGGATTTTGGAACTCTCGGAATTCTTCATAGACTCTCCCTTGGGATAGCGTGGAAATGAGACTTCAGTGGCAGGTGGCCATTCGACTGAGCTCCCTGCCTGTCCGGCAGGCAGGTCTTCGAATCCGAGCCTCAGAGTTGAGGACATGGCAAGCAGTAGCAGAAGGCAGTGGCAGAAGCAGTAGACAGAAGAATGTAAATGAGAAAAAATTAATAGAATTTATTTGATAGAAGGGATGAAGCAATATAAGATTTTTGGAACAATTCTTCTTTTTGGATTTCTTGTTGTCCTCTATTCCTGCCGGAAACTGCCCTATGGCACTCCCAATGACAACCTGCCGCCCACGATCGAATTGACAAATATCGCTGAGATCTCCGACCCGTCCTTCCTCGACTCCCTCATCACACAACTCTGCACTGACTCATCGGGAGTGGACCCCTCATGTATAGACTCTCTCTATAACGATGCTTTTTTCTTGGACTCTCTCTACAATATCTTCTTCAGTCAACCTCGCCTCATTCAATGGAAAGGTACGGATATCGATGGGGATGTGGTGGGTTTTTGGTACACCTTTAATGATACTACTCACAATTTTGCAGAAAAGTATCGAATCACCATCATCGACGATGACACGATTAAAGAGCCCGTGGAGGTCTCTGAGACCCTCTGGAATTGGGAGGAAGATCAGTCTTTGGCGGTAAAACTTCCGGCATCGGATACCCTTGAGACCGTTGTCTTTTATGTAATCTCGGAAGATGACCAGGGCGTCCTCTCCTTGCAAGGAAAAACCAAAAGGCTTGCCAGTGTGGTTCTCTTTCGTAAGAATAATGAAGTGCCCGTAGTTTCCTTTGACTCAACAGGTTCACCCGACGATGGAGAGATGCTTTTTGTTCTTGAGGATACGACCCTGACCTGGAAGGGGATCCCCTTCAAATTTATAGCCACAGAGACTGAAGAGCAAACGGTTCCTTACGAGTTCTCCTATGTCTGGGATCCAGATCCGACTTGGAACTGGTCCGAATGGTCTGAGGAAGATGAGGTGGTCTTTACGGAGAATAACACCCCAGCTTTTGCTCAAGATGGACTCCATACCCTCTATGTGAGATCGAGAGACGATGCCCTCGCAATTGGTTGGAACGCCTCTCGCTCCATCTTCACGGTCACACCCATGATGAATCAAGGGGTACTTGTGGTTGACGCAACAAAGAATGATAATCGTGGTTTTCCAGGTCTTCCCGATGATGAAGAGGTGGACGAATTCTACAGGCTTATTCTGGAAAAGGCGGGTATATCTTCTGATACCTTGGATCGATCCGATGAATCTCCTCTCTTGACTCCACAGGACCTGGCTCCCTATTCCACCATCATCTACCACACTGACGATAGAAGTATTCCAGTTGCCCAGGAGGTTTTGGCTGACTATCTGGATGTGGGGGGAAATCTCTGGATAGGGGGAAACAAAATTTTTAGTCAGATGAATGCAGTAATCTCTTTAGAAACCTATTTTGGGATTGACACATTGGATCTGCAGGCTGCCGCTGATTTTATTGGTGCCAAGCCGATGTCCGGCTTTCCCCGTCTCGATATAGATACTTCCAAGATCTTCCCAACGGATGAGGGTAAACTCGTGAATGTCGAGATCGCCATTGTTACAAACTTCATAAACTTCGAGCGTCTCTATCTTTTTGATTCCGCTACGGATGACCCGAGATTTGAATGCAGCAGCGGGTGTATTGTAGGTTTCCTCTTTCAACGTCCCTCCACAGCAGACCCTGTGACGGGAGATGTCCTGACCTATTCGAAAACCGCTGGGTTCACCTTTCCCCTGTATCCCATCAAATTAGATTCTCTTACGGGTGAACCTCTCGCCACTGTTGCAAGGGAGATCTTGAAATTCTTTGGTGAACTGTAGTGAGAAACCTTTCCGAGGAGGTATAGGATGACTGTCTGGAGGCAGAAGGTTTTTTTTCTATTTTGGATCACTCTGATTATTGCTTTAGGATGTCAGAAAGTTATAGAAGAAAAACCTAAGATCGTTACTGGAGAAGTGACCATTGTATTCCCAGATACGAGTGAGCCATTGACTGCTCTACTCAAAGAGTATTTTCTTGTTGTCACAGTAGAGGGAAAAGTACTCTTCAGCTCCGATACGATCTTAGCCCCTACCCCCATTGTCCCTTCTGAACCGATTAAAAATATCTCCTTGGAAGCCGGCAATAAGCGGGTCTTCACCACCTACGGGGTGAGTTCAGGGGGGATCCCCCTCTGGTGGGCACAGAAGATCGTGGATCTTCCTGTAAAGGAGGATATTAAAGTAAAACTCTCTATGGTTTCTGCAGGTTTTGGTGCCGCCAGCCATATCGCCATCTTTCGGGATGATCTCTCCTGGGATGCGAATACCATTGAAGAGGTCCTGGCTGAGGAGGGAATTACTCAGGGGACAGGTACGAACCAGTATGAGATTCTTACCTCCGATAAATTCTCATCGGTTCTGGGTCTCCTCTCCCCAGAGACTGACATGATGATTATCGCAGCAGATCAGGAACAGGCGTTCTATGACAACTATGCGGCAAACCAAGAAGAAATCGATGAGTTTGTCATAAGGGGAGGGGTCCTCTTCTGGGAGGCTGTGGACAAGGGGTTTCACAATGGTTCCATCAATGATGCGGGGATCTTTTTTCCAGGATTTGTCCTATTAAATTCTGAGTATGATTATGAAGATCACAATTCGGTCGTAAACTTTGACTATCCTCTGACTGAGGGTCTTCCTCGTCCTGATTCCATCCACGGGAATAAAGCCAGCCATGGAAATTTCCTCAACTTTTTCTCTGGCATACAGGTTCTCACCAGGGGTGTCCCTTCCGGTGATGAGACCCTGGAGTTGTATCCTTGGGGAGAGGGTTGGGTGATCCTTTCCACTCAACCTCTTGAATTCAATTACGCCCAAAGACGAGGACAACCTAACGATAGAGATTATGCCATTGGACTATTACTTCCCCGGATTATTCGATTCTTCTTTGGAAGGCCCGTTACCTGATGAGGAGGAATAAATGAAGCGGTGGCTATCCCTATTTCTTTTTGGAACCCTTTTAAGCATTTCTTTCACTTTTAAGGAATCCCTCGGATTTCGAAAAGAACCGCTTCCATACCATTGGGCGGACAGTGAGCCGAAAGGGGGATGGGTTTTAAGGGATGAACCCGATGCTGGTCTTCTCTCTCCAGGGGCTCAATGGGATACCTTGCTGGAGGATGTTCCTACAAATATTGCCTATCACGCAGCTGTGGCTGTTGAGGTCTCCGGAGCCTGGAAGGTCTATCTCTTTGGGGGATTTGACGGCACCGATTTTCTTGCCACTACTTACGAGTATGATGTCACCACGGATTCTTGGTCAACAAAAGACTTCATGCCCGGAGGACCCAGGGGGAGACTCGCTGCTGCTGTGGTGAATGGGAAGGTCTATGTTTTCGGCGGGACGGACAATTTTTACAATGCCCTGGACCGCTGTGAGGTGTATGATCCCGTTACGAATACCTGGACACCAAAAGCCTCTATGCCCACTCCCCGCCAATTCCTCTCGGCTGCTGTCTGGCGGGACACCCTCATCTATGTCATGGGTGGAGATGGAGGGATGGAATCTCCAACCAGTCTCAATACGATTGAGGTTTACGACCCCTTAACCAACATTTGGATGACTGCGAGTAGCCTTTTAAAGCCCCGGCGATCTCACGCCTCTGGGATCATTGGGGATAAGATCTTTGTAGCGATGGGCTGGAGCGGTGAGTATCTCCAAACGACGGAGATGGGGCTCATTGAGGGCACCCTTCCTACCCAGATCTTCTGGGAAGGAGTTCAGGATGCGCCGTATGCTGCGTCAAGGGTGGCGGGTGCCACTTTTCTTGGAAAATTCTATGTCACCGGTGGGGATTCCATGGGAGGGGATTCTACGGGCATCTTTACGAAGAAGACTTACCGATACGACCCTGATCTTAGTAACTGGGAGACGGTGCCGGACAAGCCTACAGCAGTAGCCAATTCCCAGGCCTTTGTGGGAATTGATGAAGAAACCCTCCTTGTCTATCCAGGAGGATGGACGAAATCTGGTGCGAGTAATGGGCATGAAGGGTTCCCTCTGGCGATTCACGATGCGGAAGCCGAAACCATCATCTTCCCACAAGATACGGTCTGTATAGATTCCACCATCACCCCCAAGGCAATTGTTGGGAACTCCGGGATTGTCACCGAGACCTTCGATGTTGAGCTCCTCATCTTTTACACGAATGGAGGAGATACAGTATATATTGATAGCCAGACTGTGCCCAGTCTGGAACCTGAAAGTACGGTGGTTCTTTTCTTTGACAATTGGATCGTCTCTGTGGATACTCCCTACACAGCCGTTCTCACCACAAAACTCGCCAATGACGAAAATTCTGCCAATGACACTTATAGTAAAGAGGTTGAACGCCGGGTTAGAGATGTGGCGTCCCTCTCCATTGTAGAGCCTCCTGTTTTTACCTGTTTGGACTCCACCTATACCCCTAAGGTGATTGTTGAAAACCTTGGTTGCTCACAGGAGAGTTTTGATGTGGTCTTCTCCATCTATGAGGGGGATACTTCGGGTTCTCTTGTCTATTCAGATACCGCCTCGGTCTCCTCATTCCCACCAGGAGATGATACACTTACCTTCTCCACTCCCTGGACCGTCCCTGCAGACACTTCCTATACGATCATCGTCTACACCCAATTTTCTTCAGATGCCCGACCTGACAATGACACACTCAGCACAGGGATTCAAACCCAGCTTCGAGACGTGGCGCCCCTCTCCATTATAGAACCTCCAGACTCTCTCTGTGTGGACTTCACCTACACCCCTGAGGTAGCTGTTGAAAATTTCGGCTGCCTACAGGAGAGTTTTGATGTTGTTTTCTCCATCTATGAAGATACGCTGGCTTCTCCCATCTATTCCGATTCTGTGTCGGTCGCCTCCCTCTCTCCAGGTGATAGTTCTATCACTTTCTCAAAGAAATGGACCCCTTCCGATACTTCCTATATTATGGTCGTCTACACTCAATTTCTTTTAGATACAGACTCCACCAATGACCGCATCAGCGAAGCGGTTGTCCCCATGCTTCGAGATGTAATGCCCCTTTCCATTGAACAGCCTCCCGACTCTATCTCTGTAGATTCCACATATATCCCTGAGGTGGTTGTTCAAAACTTAGGTTGTCTAATCGAGCGTTTTGATGTGGTCCTCTCCATCTATTATGGGGATAGTATGGGCTCTCTTGTTTACTCCGATACTTTCTCTGGTCCTTCCCTCCCTCCGGGAATCAAAGTGAGCGCCTTTTTTAAACACTGGACCGTCCCGCTTGCCGATACTTCCTATTTCATGATCGCCTGCACCCAGCTCTCTCAAGACGCCGACTCAACCAATGACTGCGTGAGCGATAGCGTTGTTTCCTTTCAGGGGATTGGGGAAGGAAGGGAGTCCGAACTTCTCTATTCCAAATTCAAGATATGGAATTCTCCTAACCCCTCCCACCACTCTACGATCATCCACTTCACCCTCCCTTCATCTGGATGGGTCTCTCTCAGGGTCTACGACCTTTCCGGTCGTTCAGTGAGGAGCCTCCTTGAGGAAGCTCTGAAGCCAGGGGATCATAAGGTATCCTGGGATGGAATGGATGATGTGGGGAGAAGGGTTTCGAGCGGCATCTACTTCTCCCGGCTCCAGGTCGGTGGAGACCGCTTTGTAAGAAAGATTGTCCTGATTCAATAACACATTTTCTTCAACAGGGGTAGCCGCAACCCGCCTAAGGCGGGTTGCGACAAAATCTGCGCCCGAATCGGGCGTGCCTACCTTCAAGATGTAGAATAAAGACGCCAGGGTTGTCCACAAGGACAACCCTGATTCATTCAAAACGGATGGTCGAACCTAAACGGGAGAATTGGCAGAGGTTCTGGGAGGAGAAAGAGAGATCCAAGAGTGTTTATCCCACCGTAAGTGACATCGTTGGGGAACTCATCAGAATTTGTCCCGATCTTCAGAAGAAAAGGGTTTTAGAGGTGGGGTGCGGGACGGGAAGGGATGGGATTGAACTGGCAGAGAGAGAGGCAGAGGTCTTTCTTTTAGATTTTGCGAAGAGTGGGCTTGCTTTGTCGCACTATTTCTCTGCCGAAAAAGGGGTGATGACCCATCGGGTGATGGGAGATGCCCGGAGGACACCTTTCCCCGATGAGAGTTTCGACATCCTCTTCCATCAGGGATTGTTGGAGCACTTTCGAGACCCAAGACCTCTTCTGCGGGAAAACTTCCGCCTCCTTAAAAAGGGGGGAATTCTCTTGGTGGATGTCCCCCAGACCTTTCATCCATACACCCTGATGAAGCACGTCTTACTATTCTTCGGAAGATGGTTTGCCGGATGGGAGCGGGAATTTACCCCTCAGAGTTTGAAGAGGGTAATAGAACGAGAGGGATTTCAGATGATTCGATCCTATGGCTACTGGATGCGTCCCGGACTTGCCTATCGGGTTCTGAGGGAGTTCCTTCAGTTTTTCAAGATCTCTCTACCCATGTATCCAACTTTTCTCTCTGGAATATTCAAGTTCTTTTATCGTCTAATAGACCGAGTCTCCCATCACCAAATCTTCCATTATACCAGTATCGCTATCGGTTTGGTCGCGACGAAGAATAATATGGGTAGTCGGTAATTGGTGGTTATTTAATTTACCCATTTGACAATTTAACCAATTACCATTTAACCAATATCGGTGTGTATGGAGGTGTCCAATGAAGAGGATACAATTTTTCTGGATCGGGTTGATGTCTATGGGGGTTCTTACAGCTCTTTCGACATCTCCTACTGGGAAAACCCTCGAGCAGGAAGTCCCCGCTTCTCAGATCGTCAAAACTCTAGTAAAGACCCATGATGTCGGAAATCTCTGGTATACGATTACCAACTGGGGTGCCTATGGAAACTGGGGAAATTCGAACTACCCTTCGGCTGAGTGGCCTTCTGATTCCGACATAGAGTATCTCTTTGGAGGCGCTCTCTGGATAGGCGCAATCGTGAATAATGACACCATTGTGGCTACAGGTGTTGAAGGTTGGACAGTTGCTGACGAAACAGGGAGTGATTTTTATGAGATGTTTCCCGGAGATGCCCCGGGAGATACGATTATGGAAGCCTGCAATGTCTCCAATCAAGACTACATTGCACTCTATTCGGACACGGTGAGAGCCCCCTATGCGCCTGAGCACACCCCCTTGGGTATTGAGATCCACCAGAACAGTTATTCCTGGGCGGATACAGGCTATGATGACTTCATCATCTTCGACTACACCGTTCACAACATTGACACCTTCTTCCTTCAAGATCTCTATATAGGTATCTATATGGATTCTGATGTGGGTCCCAACCAAGGGATCCGTCATGAAGACGACCTCTCAGGTTTTACGGATACACTACCTACGGGAGATACGGTCAATATCGCCTGGTCGAAGGACGATGATGGGGATGGATTGATTGATGAAGACTATGCCGCGATCTCCGAG
>JADFOU010000048.1 GCA_022562655.1 candidate division TA06 bacterium | reverse complement strand
CTGGGTTACTGCAATCAGGCTGTCGGGTTCCACACCCTCCCTCGCCAAGAGCTCTACAAGATAGAACCCTCGATCCGTCTCCACCACCCCGCTGACGACACCTACATCAAGTGCATAGGAAGCACCGAAGATTTCTATGGGGAGGTTTTGTTCATTCTCAAATAGAGTGACAAAGGGGGTTTCTTCAATCAACATCAGTGATTTGTTTTTCGTGTCTCGTGATTTGTAGGCTTCCCGAAGACTTTTGCCACCCCTCACTTCTTGTAAGACTTCTTCCGCCTTCTCCCTTGTCTTCCCCCTTCTTCTCTCTTCTGAGAGAAGGGCAGAGACTAGGGTTTTAACCTCCTCAATGGGGGGCAAAACTTCCGGTATCCGCTCAATCAATTTTATGACATAGAAACCTTCCCTCACTTCAATAGGCCCATTGATCTCTCCAGGATTTCCATCAAAGGCAAATTGGGAGATTTTGGAGGAGAACCCGATGCCCGGAATGAGATCTCCAATCCTTGCAAAAGGAGGAGTCTCTCTCACTTGCAGTCCATAGGTTTCTGCTGCCTTTTCAAAATCCATCTGATTCACTTCTTGACGAAAGGCTCTTGCCATGTCTTCGATGTTGGCGAGAGTCTCAAAACTGGCTCTCACCCGGAGGAGGAGGTGTCTCACCTTCGTCTCCCCTCTCCTCCGCTTTTCCACCTTGAGAAGATGCCAGCCCAAAGAGGAACGGACCGGCTCAGAGATCTCACCGGGCTTCAATGAAGCGATAGCTTCTTCGAGGGACGGCTCCATTTGACCTTTTTTCAAATACCCGAGATCTCCTCCAATGTCCTTAGAATCAGGATCTTCAGAAAATCCCTCTGCCAGTTCCCCGAAATCCTTACCCTCTCGAATCTCCTGAAGAAAGTCCTCGATGTCCCGCCGAACCGCTGCCTCATCCTCAGAAGAAGGTTCCCGTGGCACGATGAGATACTGGAGTCTCACTTTTTCCGGCTCCAGAAAATCCTCTTTATGGACCTCGTAATAGGCTTGAAGTTCAGACTCCGTTGCCGGAGGTCCGACCAGGTCGGATTGAAGTTCCCTGGGATTGAAAAAGAGGGTCCGAATCTTCACCCGACCCTTCCTCACCTCCATAGCCCTCTCCACTTCCCCTTGCGTCGTTCTGGCGAGGGAGGCAATCTCAAGATCCAGTTTCTGCCTTGGAAGAAGTTGTCGGATCACCCTTTCATACTGGATCAGCCAGGAGAGGTTCTGGGGAGATTGGAGTATGCTTTGATATTTTTGGGGATCAAACCTTCCGTCTGTCTGCAAAAGAGTATCGTTCAGGAGTTCGGGAGGTGGCTGGAATCGGATCACATTCACCACCTCCTCATCCGTGATCCTCACCTCCCTCTCTCGAAGGACTTGCCTCACCAGATGGTCCCGGATGATCTGGTCATAAGTGGCTGCTTCCACATCAAAGAGGGTCTTCCCATCCAGCTCCAACCCTTGCCTCTGTCGTTCAGCATCCAGATTGCTGTTGAGGAGGTTCTGATATTCGGTCACGGAGATCTCCTCCCCGTTCACCTGGGCCAGAATCCCCGCTTGAAAAGTCCCCTGGGATGCTCGCCCTGCAAAGTTCATCCCCCACTGTAAAAAGATGTATCCGACGAAGGTAATGATCGAAAACCAGAGGAAGAATTTCATGTGTTTTCGGAGAGAAGTCATCATGGCAAGACCCTCCAAATTATCCCAGTGGCAGTCGCAGTTGGTCGCCTATACTGCCAACTCCCTGCCTGCCGGCAGGCAGGTGCCGAAGCGGCTGCGAAGGCCGGGCCAAAGCTTCAGCGGCGAAGCGCAGCGGTCCCGCCCGTGGCGGGACTACTGCTACTGCCTACTGCTACTTGAATTTTTAGTTTGCTACTGTCAGAGTATAGGGCGTCCCTTTGGTAGCCAAGGTGAGCTTTTCCGATGTGGTCTTCGATTTGTCGAAGGTGCAGATTGCTACCTTCTTCCCGTAATCCACTTTGCAGTCAGTGACCCCATTTACGGCAAGGACAGCTTTTTGCACTTTTGAGACACATGCCCCACAGTACATCCCGTCCACCTTGAAGGTGACTGTCTGGAGTTCTCCTGCCTGAGGGGAAATCTCCGCTTCAGCCTCCTGCTCTTCCATGGATGACTGACAACCGACAAAGAAAAGAACGAGGAGGAGGGACAAAGAAATCAATAAATGTCGCTTCATTTGGATTCACCTCCTTTCTTATTTGGTTAAATAGTTAAATGGTGATCCGTTAAATATAACCATTTAACGAATTACCAATTAACCAATCCTTTTTTCTGATTCTATGGCTAATGCCAGATGGTCAGTGATCTTTTCTAACATCCTCGAATCCAGTTCCGTAAAGGCTGAGAGGCGACTGCTATCAATATCAATCTCGCCCAGTACACCATTCTTCCCTTTGATGGGAACCACGATCTCCGATTGGGTCTCTGGAAAGCACATCAGGTATCGTTTGTCCTGACTTACATCCGGAACCACCGTAGTCTCTCCAGTCTTTGCCGCCCACCCGCAAACCCCCTCCCCCACTCGGATCTTGGTGTGCTGGGTGGGGTCCCCTCGGAAAGAGTGAAGTACAAGATTTTCTCCTTCTACAAGATAGATCCCTACCCAGTCATATGGGTCAAAACTTGCATTCAGCGAGGAGACGACCTCTTCAAAGTATTCCTTGAGATCCTTTCCCTCTTTCCAAAGGCTGGCAATCTGGGAAGGAAAGGTTTCATAGAGAGAATTCATTTCAGTTTCCATTTTCATTCAGCCATTTAACCACTCTCCAACTCATTCTGGATTTGCCGGATCACTTGAGAGGGGTCAGGGACCTTGCCACTGAAGAGAACCTTTCCACTCAATACGACAGCTGGGAGGGAATAAACCATAAAGAGGGTTTTCAGTGCCTCTTTGAAGGGAGGGCAAACCCGAAAGATATCCCGAAGGATTTTGGGAAAGAGGAAGGGCTGATTCCGAGGGTCTATCAAGAGGACATCACTCATGGTGTTGCCCAAATCAGGCCGACACCACTCCTGAAGATCCATAAAGAGACACCCCATCTCCCCCATAATCCTCTCCCTCTCCTTATCCGGATGTGCATTCTTCCCTTCTAATTTGCCACAGCAGTCACTCCCGGTCCACTGCTCGGCATCCTCACGAATGAGAAGAATGGAAGGATTCAAAATAAAGTCAGTTAAAAGGTTAAATGGTGAATGGTGAAATGGAAAACTATTTAATGATTTAACCAGTTAGTGCTTCTAGCCTCCTCGTCTTCGCAAAAGCCCGATAGGAGACGAAAGCCTCTACACCTAACCATAACGCCATAATAAGGACAAGAGTTCCCATGACGAGGAGGGGGAAGGTCTTTTGGTTCCAGAACTGCTGGATCTTGATGACCATGGCGGTGATGGCCGTCACCAACATAAAGAGCATAGGGATCAAGGTATAGAGGGTCGGTTTTCCCATCTTATAGAGAAAGAGGGAGACGGTCAGGAGGCCCAAGCCTGCAAGGAGCTGATGCGATGTCCCAAAGAGTTGCCAGAGGGCTAGGCCGGCGGGTCTTCCCCCGATCTTGAGGAGGGCGAAATAGCCAATGGCAATCACGGCAATGGCTGGACCCAGGATGGGACCTAATCCGCAGATGGAGACGAAGTGGTGTCCAAAGAGGATCCCTTTCCTCGTGGGAAGATAGTCAATCCCGTCCTGAAACTCATGGGCAGGGGTCTTCCGTAAGGGTTCCAGGGAGAAGATCTTTTCGCTCAAGAACTTGCCATAGAATCGGTAGGCGAAGAGAAACCCACCCAAACTGAGAAGCGTGATCCACAGTATATTCATCTTGAAAGAAAGATACTACAAGAAGAACCCCTTTTCAAGGGAAAAATTTTATGATTGACTCAGAGAGTACGTATCCATACACAAGGAGGACGGAAGGTAAAGTTGAAAGATGGATCAGAATACTTTGGTGGGGGAAGACTGGAAAATAGAAAAAACTTGCATCTTCCTCTCTTTTATGCTAAAATTCTTCTTTTGAAAGGAGAATTCATCTGATTCGGGAGAGGCGAAGAAATGGCGAAACAATGCTTTTATTGTGGTAAGAGGGGGCAGTTTGGTTCCAACATCAGCCACGCCCATAATGTGACCAAACGACGGTGGCAACCCAATCTTCAGCGGGTCAAGGCTGTAATAGAGGGAGAGACGAAGAAAGTCTACTCCTGCACCGATTGTATCCGCTCAGGACGTGTAACGAAAAAAGCCAGTTAAATGGAAATGGTCAAATAGTTAAATGAAACCCATTACCTTTTTTACCATTTAACGATTTACCCATTTAACCAGTGTTAGAAGAAGTCTACAAAAAGCAGGAGACCCTGAGAAGGATTCTGAGGGAGATGGGGAATGTCCTCGTCGCCTATTCAGGAGGGGTGGACTCTACCTATCTCCTTAAGGTGGCTCATGAGCAATTGAATGGTGGGGCCCTCGCCGTCACAGCCCAATCGGATTCCCTTGCGAGAGAGGAGTTGGAAGAGGCGAAAAAAATGGCCCAAAGGATCGGGGTAAGACATCGAATCATCCAGACAAAGGAAGTGGAGAAAGAAGAATATGCTTCCAATCCCATCAACCGTTGTTATTTCTGCAAAGAGGAAGTCTATCAGGACCTGCGTGAGATTGCTGAAAAGGAGAAAATTTCCTATCTCTTAGATGGTTTCCAGATGGACGATGTAGGAGACTTCCGTCCCGGAATAAAGGCGGCAAGGGAATGGGGGGTTCGAAGCCCCTTAAAAGAGGCACAATTGAAAAAGGAGGAGATTCGTTTCCTCTCCCGAGAGATGGGACTCCCCACGTGGGAGAAACCTTCGGGAGCCTGCCTCTCCTCCCGAATTCCCTATGGCTCCCGGATCACCCCAGAGAAACTCCACCAGATTGAAGAGGCAGAAGCCTTCCTCCATACCCTGGGGTTCCGTGAGGTCCGGGTGAGACATCATGGAGATTTCGCCCGGATTGAGGTTCCCAAAGAGAGGATAAAGGGGTTCCTCAAGGATGATATACGGGATCGGGTGATCTCCAAATTGAAAGAACTGGGCTTTTCTGATGTCACCCTGGATCTCCAGGGCTATCGGACAGGGAGCCTCAATGAAAAAATGAAACAGAGACCTTAAACGATAGACTTTAGACTGTAGACTCAAGTCTAAAGTCATAAGGTCCAAGGTCTGACTTAATCAGGAGATACGATGGATTTTTTGACGAAGAACTTTGGTGGAGGTACGGTCCTCCAGTATGGGATTGCCTTTTTGATTCTTTTACTCACAGGCGTTGTGAGTAAGGTGGTGAACTTTCTCCTGAAGGGGAGGGTGACCCAATGGGCTCAAAGAACGCAATCAACACTGGACGACCTGATCATTGCCTCCTTCCGAAGGCCCCTCTCCTTCCTCATCTATACCTTAGGGATCTACCTTACCTTGAAGATCCTCCCCCTGACCCAACAAGCAGAGGGGATTTTCGACCAATTCGTCAAGGTTATGGTGGCGATCAATGTCACCTACTTTTTTATGAAGGGCATGGATCTCCTCACCGCCTTTCTCAAACCCCTGACGGAGAGGACGGAATCGAAATTAGATGATCAACTCCTCCCCATCCTCAGTCGGACAGTCAAGATCTTCATTGGGATCATCGCTATCCTCTTGATCATTCAAAACATCGGCTATAACGTCGCCTCCCTCATTGCAGGTTTGGGGATTGGGGGGTTAGCCGTTGCCTTAGCCGCACAGGAGACCCTCTCCAACTTTTTTGGGTCCATCACCCTTTTTGCGGACCGCCCTTTTCGTGTGGGGGATTTGGTCGAGGTGGAGAACTACAAAGGTTTTGTGGAGAATGTGGGGTTCCGTTCCACCCGGCTCCGAACCCTGGAAGGGACCCAGGTCACCCTCCCCAACAGCAAGGTCGCCAATTCCACCATCCATAATATCTTCAAGCGACCCACCATCCGGAAATACTGCGTCATCGGGATCACCTATGACAGTGGATATGAGAAGATGAAGAAGGCCCTCCAGATCCTCCAGGAGATCTTGGAGGAGCGGAAGGACCTGGAGGAGGCGAGGATGGTTCGATTCAGAGCGTTTGGCGCTCATTCATTGGATATCCATCTTCTCTACCGTGTTTCCGGAACCGACTGGGCTGCGTATCTCAAGGCTGAGGAGGAGATCAATTTAGAAATCCTGAGGCGCTTCGATGAAGAGGGAATAGAGATTGCCTTCCCGACCCAGACCCTTTATGTGAAAGGGACGGAAGTTCCGGAAGAAGCGTTCTTCAAGGGGGAAGAAAAGGTCTCTTGAAAAAATGGAGAACTTCAGTTGCAGTGGCAGGTGGCAGTCATTGAGTTTCTTATAAAGAATGGAACAAAGGCTACCCCATCCGTCATTCCAAACTTGTTTCGGAATCTCAAAGATGCTGAAACGAGTTCAGCATGACATCCGAGTCGGAATGAGACGTCGTTTCTTTACTTAAAACACAAAACTAAATAACTGCTACTGCAACTGCATACTGCTACTTGAATTTTAAATTCTATGATTACAGAGATTTCCGTCAAGACAAATTCAAAGAACGCACTGGTGGATATTACAGAGAAGATTCGGGAGGCGGTGAGGAAGAGTGGAATCAAAAATGGAATCTGTCACCTCTATGCCCCTCATACCACAGCAGCCATCACCATCAATGAAAACTACGACCCCAGTGTCGGTGTGGATATTGTGGGCGAAATGAACAAACTCATCCCCATGAACGGTCATTACCAACATCAAGAAGGGAATGCGGCTGCTCATATCAAATCCGCAATCATCGGCTCCTCCCGATCGGTCTTTATTGAGAACGGAAATCTGGTCCTGGGAACCTGGCAGGGGATCTTCTTCTGTGAGTTTGATGGACCGAGGAGAAGAAAAGTTTTGATGAAGATTGTAACAGAGGATTAAGCGGATTCATCCGATGAATCAGTTGTATCCGTCTAATTCACTGAAAATAGGAGGGCGAAATGGCAAGAGGTCAGGATAAGGGCGAAAGAAATCCGAAGGTGAAGAAGAAACCCAAGATGACCTTGAAAGAGAAGCGAAAGTTGAAGCGGGAGAAGAAGGCGAAAGGGGAGTGAAAAGTGGGGTCACCGTAGAGACGTGCCGAGCCCGACCGCCTCGCCCGACCCAACGGCCCTTCGGGAGGACGCAGTGAGAGATTTCATCTTTTGGTTAGATCAGGGCGAGAAGTAACTCGTCCTGATCTCTTTTTTTCCAATTCATTTAGAGCGGCTTTTAGTTTTCCTACGACAAATGGATGGTTCTCCTCCTGAAGAGAAAGATGTATAGGAATTAAAAATAGACTTGATTCAATCTCGAACCCCTCCATCGAGTTTGGGTGAACCTCCCCCTCCAACCAGAGTTCCATCTGATCCCCATAATGTCTCGTCCCCCAAAGACCGGACTGACCCGGAGGGAGGACGGAATAGGATTTCTCCGGTTGAGAAAGGTCAATGAAATAACGATAGGAATCCCCTGCCAGGGTCTTAAAGTTCCCCTGCCCGATTCGGGCATGAGGGGACTGTGCCCGAAGGAGGGTCCTCCCATCTCCGGCATAGGGATAAGGACCCAAATTGAAGAGGTGATTGAAGGGGAAGACCCTCCCGAGAGGGTGTACAAAATGGACGGTATGGAGACGCCCCCACTGCCAGTCCGAAGGTTCCTCCCCTAAAGTCTCTGTGAGGAAGGCCATTGTCTCTACCCAGGTCTCATCAAAAACCTCTTCCCTCGTCATTCCACCGAACCAGTCAGAATCAGAAGTTCCTACACCGGAATCTTGACTCAAAACCTGATCGAGAGCAGTTGTCGATAGAAGCCAGAAATTGGAGAATTCCTGAAAGAGGTCTTCTCCCAATGGGTCTAAAAAGACCTTCTTCAGGAGGGTCTCCATAAAGACCTCAAAGAGTGCGGCTCCCGAGCTCTCCTTCTCTATCCTGAAATTCCACTCTGCAAGCAGCTGATAAGCCCTCTCCATCTTCTCGTTTCCCCCTTTTTCCAACCCTCTTCCAAGACTCTTCAAGATCTCTTCCATCCATCTCTTTGCTAAAGAAGAGACGGGATCGGTCTGGATCTCCTGGAATTCCTTGAGAGAAAGTTTCTCCTTCTCCAAAAGCCTCTCCTCGATCCGCATGGCGCGATCTGGAAGACCAAAGAGATGGGAGACGAGGGAAGGATTCTCTATTGGGACAGGCTGATTGGCTGTGACGATGAAATGGTCCCCGGGATTGAAGCGGCGGGGGAGTTCTTCGTAAGGAATAAAGCCGTTCCACTCATATCGGTTCTCCCACCCCGATAGAGGTCTCCATCCCCCTTCCTCTCTGAGAGGGATAAGACCGGTCAATAGATACCCGATATTCCCTTCCGTATCCCCATAGATCACATTGCTCGGGGGGACCTTAAAATGGCTCATGGCCTCCTTGAAACCCTCCCAATCTGATGAGCGATTGAGGAGGAGGATGGCAAAGAGTTCATCGGTTGTCTCAAAGCCTGTCCACCGCATTGCGAGTTGAGGCGAACAGCCCTTCGCCCTTACCTCAAAGAGGATGGGACCATGGTGGCTCAATCGAATCCTTCGACGCAAAGGCTCCTCCTCCCCTTTGACCCGTATTTCGACTTCCAGCACTTCCATCTCCTTCCAGTTCCCCTCCCACAAATACTTGTCCGAATCCTGGGGATGTGTTCGCAGGAGAAAGAAGTCCACATCATCTGCCATTGCACTGGTAAAACCCCAGGCGATCTTTTGGTTGTGCCCGATGATGACGCCGGGGATGCCGGGAAGGGTCACCCCCAGCACCTCATACCCCCCTCCCGAGAGGTGGACTTCAATCCATTGAGAGGGGAGGGAGAGGGGGAGGTGGGGATCATTGGCGAGGAGGGGTTTCCCCGTTACCGACTTGGTCCCATCCACGACCCAGGCGTTTGAACTCCCACCGGAGAATTGGTAAATGGTAAATGGTGACTGGTGAATAGTAAACGGTGAACTGTGAATGTTGAATTCACTATTCTCCATCTCCCTGACTGCTGAATGCTGATTGCTGAATGCTGACTCATAAGAGGGGAGAATCCCCTGAGCCTTTTCCAAACCCCATCTCTGAACAAGATCCCCCATCACCAGATCGGCCTTCCAGTTTGCCAGGTCCCACCCGATCAGCCTCCCGATGGCAATGGAGTCCAGAGGCTTCCAGGGTTCAGGACGGTAGCGAAGGATGCGAAACTCGATCCCGAATCGGTCCTTTCGGATCCATTCATTGACACCCCTTGCATAAGCCTCCAGGGCCCTCATGGAGAGGGGGCTCTGTATCTGAAGGATCTTCTGGGCAATCCGGTCACATCCAATCTTTCTCATAAAAAAATCTGTCTCCACCGCCTTCCTCCCAAAGATCTCAGCCAATCGCCCCGAGGCCACTCGTCTTAAAAAATCCATCTGCCAGAGGCGATCCTGGGCTACAGCATAGCCCTGGGCGAAGAAGAGATCCTCCTCGTTTTCGGCAGAGATATGGGGAACCCCCCAGATGTCCCAGTCAATCCGAATGGGTCCCTGAATTCCTTCCACCTCCACCCTACCCTTCCTCACAGGAAGGGTTCTCCGATAAACCCCAAAAGTCGTAAAGAATACAGTCAAAAGAAACCCTATCAGAAAAAGAAGGATCCACTTCTTCATGATAAAAGAGAAGATACCAAACCTTCTCCCCCACGTCAAGGTTTCTAAAGGTTTCATTTTTTCTTTACAAACTCTCTTTGGGTGGTATAATGATGACGCTTTCGTAGGGGGCAGGTTTGAAACCTGCCCCTACTGACAGCAAAAAGAGATCGGAATAGATTTGGGTTCAACCCTTAAAAATTGACAACTGGCAGTAGGGTTGACATGATCTGCCTCAACTTTGGAAAGTTGATCGTCACGCTTCCACCCGTGTAATAGATATGCTTCCTATATCCAAACCGTTGGGAATCCAATTCTGGACGCTCTTTATTACGGGTAGTATGGAATGCTATAATCCAAACTATAATATGTCGGTAGGGAAAGACAACGTTACGGATTGAAAATTTAATTTTTAAGGTTTGGCCCTCTACTAGGTATGAATAAGCTCATTAATTGAATCCTCGCTCCAAGAATAGAAGATATGTTTGGTTTTAGAGTGAGAA
>JADFOU010000405.1 GCA_022562655.1 candidate division TA06 bacterium | reverse complement strand
ATATCCGAGCCTTCACTTATATTGCCAAGAAACTGGGCTATGAGTTCAGTCTCCTCAAAGAAGTGGAGAGGATTAATGAAGAACAAAAGAGAAGGTTTGTCGAAATGGTGAAGGAGATTCTCTGGAATCTGAAGGGGAAGACCATCGGTCTTTTGGGTCTCTCTTTCAAGCCCAATACGGATGATATTCGATATTCTCCTTCTGTAGAAATTCTCCAGCTCTTGCTCCAAGAAGGGGCAAAGGTGAAGGTATTCGATCCGGTTGTCCAAAAGGATGCCCACCCGGCTTTTCAGAAAATCCACTTTTGTTCGGATGCCTATGAGTCGGCTAAAGAGTCGGATGGTCTTGTTATTTTGACGGAATGGGAAGAATTCAAAGATTTGGATTTTGAAAAAATCAAGGGGCTTTTGAAGACTCCCATTTTGATCGATGGTCGCAACCTGTTGGATCCTGCAAAGATGAGATCCCTTGGATTTCTCTATAAGGGGATCGGAAGATGAGGGTCTTGATTACTGGAGGTGCAGGTTTTTTAGGCTCCCATCTCTGCGAGCGATTTCTCAACGAAGGATGGGAGGTAACCGCTATTGATAATTACATCACAGGTTCTGATGCAAATATTGCCCATCTTTTGAATCACCCCCATTTCACTCTTTTGAAAAAGGATATCACAAGACCCCTTGAAATCTCGGATTCACCCCCTCGGGGATCCGCCTCCCTGGCCGACCCAGCCCGAGGGTTGGGCGAGGAGAATCGGGCGGGGGGTCGGGCAGGGAAGAAGGGCTCGGCTGATAAATTTGATTGGATACTCCATTTCGCCTCCCCTGCAAGTCCCAAAGATTATCTCCGCTACCCACTGGAAACTCTGAAGGTAGGGAGTCTTGGTACTCTCCATGTGCTGGAACTTGCACAGGCTCATGGAGCCCACTTCTTCCTCGCTTCTTCTTCAGAGGTCTATGGAGATCCAAAGGTTCATCCTCAGGATGAGGAATACTGGGGAAATGTCAATCCGATTGGACCCCGGAGTGTCTATGATGAGGGAAAGAGATTTTCAGAGGCTCTGTCCATGGCTTATCATCGCTCTTTGGGTCTGGAGATTCGAATTGCCCGAATCTTTAATACCTATGGACCCCGGATGAAGAGAGATGATGGGAGGGTCATCCCCAATTTCATCAACCAAGCTTTGAGAAATAAGCCCCTTACGGTTAACGGAGATGGTTCTCAGACACGGAGTTTCTGTTATGTGGATGATTTGGTCGAGGGGATTTTCAGATTGGTGAACTCCAATATTTCCCTGCCCATCAATCTTGGCAATCCTACAGAGATTTGCATAATGGATCTTGCAAAGCGAATCCGGGAGCATGCAAAGAGCAAGAGTGAGATCATCTTTCATCCTCTTCCCACTGACGATCCTAAGGTCAGGAGACCCGATATTCAGAAGGCATCCGATCTTTTAGGTTGGAGTCCCCGGGTGGGCCTTGACGGGGGACTCGAGAAAACGATCCTGTGGTTTCGATCGGCTCTTCATGAGGATTAAAGATGGGGAAATCCATAAAGATCTTCCTTCCTTAGACTCGAGACTCTTGATAGGGAGGATAAATTCCAATAAAATTTCTCAGTAGAGAATTAGGATGAAGATATCGATAATAATCCCTGTTTTTAATGAAAGAAATACCATTGAGGAAATCATCCAAAGAGTCCAAAGTGTTAAAATAGAAAAGGAATTGATCATTGTGGATGATGGGTCTACGGATGGAACAAGAGAGTTCCTGGAAGGACTCAAGGTGGAGAATATCAGAATCCTCTTTCATGAAAGAAATACGGGGAAGGGAAGTGCCATCCGAACTGCCCAGTCCTATGTGAATGGGGATATTGTGATCATACAGGACGCAGACTTGGAGTATTATCCCGATGAATATCCTCAACTGGTCAAACCCATAGTCGAGGGAAAGGCTGATGCCGTTTTTGGGTCTCGATTTTTAGGAACTCATAGAGTTTTTTATTTCTGGCACTATATGGGTAACCGTTTGCTGACCAC
>JADFOU010000404.1 GCA_022562655.1 candidate division TA06 bacterium | reverse complement strand
GGTCAGCCTTTAAACACAGGCATCTACTTCATCCGATATGAGACTCCAAACTTCATATCCGTGAGGAAGCTCATACATCTGAAGTAAAATCGCTGATTTTTGTCAGCGGATTCAACAGATTTAATCCGGTTCATTCTCTTAAATCTGCTGATGAAAGGCAGGAACTTCACTTCTGTTTGACGGGAAAAACCACTTGTAGGGGCGCTTTATGGGTGCCCCTATTTGTATTAAAAACTTGACAAGGTCCCCTTATTAAGTAAGATAGGGATGCTATGGGTGAAATCTCTAACAAGATTGCAGACTTCCGCAGTGATACGGTGACGAAACCCACCGAGCGGATGCGGAAGGCAATGGCGGAAGCCGAAGTGGGGGATGATGTTTTCGGAGATGATCCAACGGTCATCAGCCTTCAGGAAAAGGTGGCTCAACTCTTCGAAAAAGATGCTGCCCTCTTTGTTCCGTCGGGAACGATGGGAAATCAGGTTGCCATCAAAACCCATACAAAACCCGGCGATGAAATCATCGTGGAGGAGTCTACTCATATCTACAATTTTGAATCTGGAGGGGCTGCCTTCAACTCCGGTGTCCAAGCTCATCCTGTCCGGGGAAAGGATGGCATCCTCAACCCTCAGGAAGTGAAGGAGGCGATACGACCCAAGAAGCTCCAGTTACCCAGAACGGGTCTTATCTGTGTAGAGAATACCCATAACATCTCCGGCGGAAGGATTGTTCCTTTGGAGAATTTAAAGGAAATTCGAAAGATTTCCCTGGAGGAGAAGATTCCCCTACACTTAGATGGTGCGAGGATCTTCAATGCCTCTGTAGCGACCGGGATTCCAGTTTCTGAATATGCTCGATACGCGGACTCTGTCATGTTCTGTTTCTCTAAAGGGCTCGGTTGCCCTGTCGGTTCGATACTCACAGGCGATTATGAGTTTATTGAGCAAGCAAGATGGGTGAGGAAGGCATTTGGAGGGGGGATGCGACAGGTGGGAGTGATTGCTGCCTGTGGGCTTGTTGCCCTCGAGGAGATGATCGAGCGCTTGGTCGAAGATCACAGAAATGCAAAGGCTCTGGCAGAAGGTTTAGCCTCCATAAATAGAATTGAGGTTTTTCCAGAGAAGGTAGAGACCAATATCGTGATGGTCAGAGTGAAAGAGGACGGTTTGTCTGCTGACTCCATCCTGACTTTCCTTCGAGAGGAAGGGATTTTGGCAATCCAGGTTATATCCAAAACCCTTCGATTTGTCACGCACAAGGATGTGGATGAACAGGATGTGAAGCGAGGGATTGAGGTGATGGGAACAATTCTTCATTAAAATGAACCGAAGAGAAGAAACTTTCTTTTTTGGTTTTACTCCTGGTCTAACGGACTACTGGATTTCGAATTCGCTTCTTGAATCAGGAGATAGTTAAAATAAAAACATCTCCCTACTTTACTTCACCGAGACGGGAACTTATTCGTACTTCTGGGTATCTCAATATTCAAGAAGAACGACTGGAATCTTCAAGGTTGAGTAATTTTTTCAACAAAAGAGGTGAAAGGTGAAAATCGGAAAGTGTTTATTGGGAGCTTTCGTAACCCCTATCCTCCTTGGGCTCCCTTCCGTTGACTCCGCTACTGTTGAAGTTCAGATCGTCAGTTTTGCCTTCAATCCCGACACAGTTACCATTACTCAGGGGGACTCCATTCGATGGGTCTTGGTGAGTGGTTTTCACACCACCACCAGTGGAACAGGCTGTACTCCTGACGGAATCTGGGAATCAGGGGATATGTCTGCTGGGGATACTTTTCTCCTTCAATTTGACTCTATCGGCTCCTTTCCATACTACTGCTTTTACCACTGCCCGTTTATGTCGGGAGAGGTCATCGTGCAAAGTGGGGCGCCTTTCCACGACGGCGCGGTGATCTCTCTGTTGGCTCCTCCAGACACAGTCTTCACCGATTCCACCTATGCCGTTATGGCGACGGTGCGGAACTTTGGAAACGTGACAGAAGACTCCTTTGATGTCATTGTCACCATTGACGGGTATG